>CBIHRH010000322.1:0-6111 GCA_966212365.1 uncultured Emticicia sp.
GGGATAATTTATTTTGAATGAAAGATGATACGTACTCCGCGGGTTGAAATTACTTACCTGATAAACACCTTCAGGAATCTGTAAGTCGCCTGATTTTCTCTTCGGCCCCAACGCTCCTGAGAAAGTACAGAAATCATAAGTTTTTATTAAAGCAAAAACCTTTTGACTCTTATTTTTAGCCCATACCTCTAACTTTTGTTCTTTTTTTAAAGCACGGAGAAACAGGTCAAATCTGGAAGTATGAATATTACTGGTACTTAAAAGTCTATCAACTTCTTTTCCCTTTGAATCAAATGCTTTGGCAACTCTTGGAAATTCTAATTGTTTCCTAAAAAAATCAGGTTCAGAAATGAAAGGTAACATGCTTAGGATTGTTAGCAATAGCGATTTCATATAGTGTTTATTACATAGTTACACCCAATTTTACACCCCATCGTTGATACTTTCCATTTTCGTAGCTCATAACGGCTTCTAAACGGAGTGCTTTCAGAATCCCGTCTACTCCATAGCCAATTTCAACATAATTCTTTAAGGCTGGCGAATTAAGATAGTTTATAAAGATATCTTCTTTTAACCCCCAGATTCGGGCCAATGGGACCTGAGTTAAAAGCAACTTTTTAAACTCATTGATTACATGCCCTTGTAAATATCGCCCTTTTGTGCTGAATCTGTAAGGATTGAGATAAGTAATATTTTCTTCTCCCTGAACCGGAACACGGGTTTCTAATAAACGATACCTGGCAAAAAGGCCTGTTTGCAGGGCATTCAGATAGTTGTTATTGATATGTTTTAAATCCATCAGATAAACTTTTCTGTCATTCAAAAAGTCGCCTACTTCAACCATATAATCTAATTTACCCAATTGGCCAAGATTGATATTTTGTTTGATGTTAAGATTCAGATAGTCAAAATCAGTACCAATCATGCCTTTTTTATAGCTAAGGGTAATTGCAGGGGCTTTACCCACCAGGATCTTTCGTATCCCATTTCGTATAGTAACTTTAGCCGAGGGGGTCCATCTTATCTGCCCTTGCCAGATAAATGCCGTGTGTTTTTTAAAAGCACCATCACCGAGTTCGATACTTGGTGGATTATTGACAGAGAACCCATTTTTGGGATAGTCTTTGATTACATAAATCTTACGCAGGTTTTCTAAAGGAGACCTTTCTGCCAATTCAATATTTGTTGATACCGATAATCTTGGGTCTTTTTCGAAAGTATAACCGAGATTGACATATTTTTTATCGTAAATTTTCAGGAAGTTCTGTTCATTAAGAAGCGTTGTTACAGAGTTCATCCATTCGAAAATAAAACTATTAGGGTCAAATTGTGAAATGTATTTACCCAATCCAACAGTTAATTTAGAGGGTGCTTTTTCGAATTCAAAACCGAGTCTTCCTCTTACCCTCTCTTCCTCAAAAGCATACCGTATATTACCAAAAACATTGTATTTAAAAGGCACTCTTGGACTAAAAAGTGTATGGTTTTTATATCCTAATCCCAAGTCTGTCACTATGCCTTCTACCGAATTATAGTTTAAGCCGACTAATGGCATATAAGGTGGTTCGAAATGGAGGTATTTGCCATTTTTGAGTTTGAAATCGTAGTTCATAATAAAATATTGCCACGATTTTCGGATGGAGTCTTTTTTGAGACTATCTCTTTTTAAAACACGGGCCACTTTTATACTATCACCAAATTTATAGCTCTTCTTTTCTTCGGTTGTCAATGGAATATTCCTGAAAGAGCTCCAGAAAGTTGAATCTCTTGTTCGGGCTTGTGGGTCAACTTCAATTACTTCGTTACTAAGAATTCCTAAATCCTGATTTTTTTCTTTAGCTCGTTCTCTCTCCTCTTTCTCAAAATCCTTCATTATTTTCTTTATGTTCTTTATCGAAAACTCTTTCTGGTCTTTCAGCAATTCTTCCGTTTTAGAGTTTTTTAAGGATTTCTTAGAAAGTGCATCCTGAAATTTCCCTTCCTTGGTTTCATCCACAAGTTTTATTTCTTCAACAAAAGCCGGGTTGGTTTTAATTGTTGAATAATTGGCATTTACCTGCGCTTTTATCAGAAAATCAAAGCCAAAAAGTTTCCCTGAAAAATCAAGACGTTGATTAATAGGAAGCCATACTTTTTCTATTGGGCCATAATATTGACTCAACCTCAGATTCAGTCCATTATCTATGGTTTCAACATCAATGCTATGGATATTCCAGTAATCATCAATGATATGGATTGTACCCTGCCAAACGCCATCACCATAAGACTTAGGAATAATTTTAATTTTATTGACAATTAATCCTCTATCTTCAAAGAAACCCTCGTACTCAAATCTATAATATTTAAAGGCCAATGGAGACAGTGGAGAAACACGATTAGTACCCGGGTCGTAGAAATCGAAAAGATAAAAACCATCCGACATCGAAATGCCATCAAAAGTACTTTTTTGCCCGAAAACCTTGGTATATTTAGAATTTGGCTGTTCAAAACTTATTTCCATTACCGATTCTGACAGAAACGGCACACCCTCTTTAATATTCTGTTTATTAAGGTCTTTTCTTAGAATTAGTGGAATTTTATTGAGTAGAATTGAATTTTTGACATAAGCTTTGGCCTGATAACTAATCACTTGTTTCTGGTGAATCTTGCTTTTGGCGATGGCTTTCCGCATAATGGAGTAAGCAGGGTCTTCTTCCTTGGAACTTATCCTTACTTCTTTCAGCGAAACAATTTGTTCTTCTAATTTTATATTTAATTCTACAAAATCCTGATTGATTGTTACGTGCCTGGTCAGAGTTTTATAACCAAGAAACTGGAAATTTACATCATAAATACCAGGCTTCAGATTCATCAGGTATTCTCCTTCGGCATTTGCCATCGTTCCAGAATTTTGCCCCTTTACGATAACAGAAGTAAAAGGCAATCTTTCGCCTTTTGTATTAGTTATTATCCCTTTTATACCGCCTGCGTATATTTCAGTGTAGAAAAAGAAAAAAAAAGAAATAAGTGCTAGTCTGACCATAAATGATTTAAAAGTGAATTAATGCACGCCATGAAGATTTATTTCCCGACCAGCCATTTCAAGAAAACCGGCATTGCCTCGCTCCATGTTTTCTGGTTGTGCTCTCCGTCTTTTACCTCATAATACACTATATCAACGGCTTTTTTGTACCCATGGTTTTCTAATTCCTTAATTAAGTCAAGCGTATCTTCTATTGAATCTATAATTCCATTATTGTTTCGGTCATCTTTTTCGTCGTTAGTACCACATTCGAACCAGAATTTTTGACCGCTATGGTACTTGCCAATTTTGACAATATTGTGCATAATTCTATCCGAATCGTCATTGTAACCTTCTTCGTAAGCTTTTTTGCGCCACCAGAAAGAGCCACTGAAAACGCCCGCTTTGGAAAAAATATCAGGGTTATTCCAGACAATATCCATAGCAGACAGCCCTCCTAATGAAAAACCGCAGAAGAAATTATCTTCTTTATCTAAAGATACGGCATACTTACTCCTGATATATGGCAGAAATTCCTTAATAATAAAACTATTATAATTTTCGGCTAAATCTCCTCTGTTTTTATAGTCGGCCATTGCGGCTGTTCCATATTCTCTTATCCTGTTTTCATTGGTATGAATCGCCACTAAAACAAAAGGCTCTATTTCGGAGTTTTGATAAAGATTCTGGATTAACTGCTCCATATTTAGTGCAGATAAATCCTGCCCGTCATTCATGAATAAAAGGCTGCTCAGAGGAGCTTGAGTCATGTAGTTGGGTGGTAGAATTACATCATAGATAACGTCTCTGTTTAGGTATTCTGAATGGGTTTTAAGGTTTTTCTTAACGGAAATCTTGTGCACTTGCGAGTAGGTTTTAATTGGTAAAAAGACTGATAAAAAAGCTATTAGCCTGAATGATAGAACAAAATTTTTGAAAATCATTTGTTTCATTGATTAAAATCGACTAATATTTCAGTTAAATGTTTTATTCTGACAAAAATACAAATTCAATACCCGAAAACACCAAATCAACACAAAACAATATTTTATTTTTTCACATAAACTTTTTACAAAATTTTATATTTATGCGAAAGCTTAAAATAATCAATAATCAGAATTTTATTTTGCAAAATGTTTTTTCATTAACAGATTATCTGCGATTTTTGCATTAAAATATTTTCATCAACCAAATAAACTGCTCTAATACTACGAGCCTTTTAAGCATTCTAAGCTGTATGGACGAAAAACATATAAAATTCTTTTCTCATTTTCTGGGTCGTGACATTGACTTATTAGTAAGTGGACACTGGGGCTACCCGGTTCTGATGTTTCCGACTTCAATGGGAAATTATCTGCAAAACCGGGATTTCGGACTCAATAACTCAATTGCCAATCTGGTAAACGAAGGTAAAGTAAAGCTATATAATGTTGATAGTGTAGATTTCCAGAGTTTTTATGCACAAGGTCTATCTCCTAATGTAAAGATTTTCAATTATAATCTATATACCAGATTCATTCGCGAAGAACTCATTCCTTCCATCCAAAGAGAATGCAGCGTGCATAGAATTGCTGTAGCGGGCTGTAGTTTTGGAGGGTATCATTGTACCAATTTTGCCCTGAAATATCCTGATGTTGTTGATTATTGTTTCAGCATGAGTGGAGCTTTTGATATTAAGAGCTTTATGAAGGGCTATTTTGATGACAATGTCTATTTCAATAATCCAATTGATTATATGCAGAATCAGGATGGTTGGAAATATAATCATATGAAAATTGTGCTAGGCACCTCAGACTGGGATATTTGCAAAGATGATAATATCAATATGTCGCGTATTCTGGCTAGTAGAAGCATTAATCATTGGTATGACGAGAAAAAATGGGCTTCTCATGACTGGCCGCTATGGAGAATGATGTTCCCGGAGTATATTGGTAAAATGATAGCCGGACAACTATAAGAAGTGACAAATCAGGCACTGAGGAGTCAGATAATAGATTGATTAAACTTACATTTAATAAAAAAATAAAGCAATTATTTAATTAAGACTTGTTTATGAAAAAAATAGGAATTCTTTTTGGCATGGAAGATACTTTTCCGTGGGCATTTATTGAAGAAGTAAATAAAACCGCTCCTGCCGGAATCATTGCCGAGCCTGTATCTATTGCTAAAGTAGAGCAAGGCGTACCAACAGATTATGCAGTAATTATTGATAGAATTTCACAAGATGTACCATTTTATAGAGCATATCTGAAAAATGCGGCGCTTTGTGGTACGGCAGTTATTAATAACCCATTCTGGTGGAGTGCTGATGAGAAATTCTTCAATAACTGTCTGGCTGTACAATTGGGTGTTCCGGTACCTAAAACTGTGCTTTTGCCATCAAAAGAAAGGCCGACCGATACTACTGAAAAATCATTCAGAAACCTGAAATTCCCGATGGACTGGGAATATATGTTTGGACAAATCGGTTTCCCGGCATATATGAAGCCTCACGCAGGTGGTGGCTGGAAAAGCGTATATAAAGTATATGACCCGAACGACCTATGGCAAAAGCACGAAGAAACAGGCCAACTGGTGATGTTGTTGCAAGAAGAAATCGAGTTCACAGATTATTACCGTTGCTATTGCTTAAATGGCAAGTATGTGCATATTATGCCATACGAGCCTCGTAACCCTCATCATTTGCGTTATGCTACTCAACCAAAAACACAGGGTGAAGAGCATAAAAAATTGATGGCAACTATTACAGATTATGTATTGAAATTAAACAAAGCCTTAGGTTACGATTTCAACACAGTAGAGTTCGCTGTTCGTAATGGTATTCCATATGCGATTGATTTCTGTAATCCTGCGCCGGACGCTGACGTAAATTCAGTAGGGCAACAAAACTTTGAATGGATTGTAGAAAATGCGGCGAAAATGGCTATTGAAAGAGCTATTGAGCAAAAAGATGGTCAGAATAATTGTACCTGGGGAACATTTGTAGGTTCAGCAGTAGGAAACATTGCCGCTCCGACACCAAAAGTTCCGGCAGCTGAGAAAAAACCTGCACCTGCAAAAAAAGGAGTAGCAGAAACAACACCAAAGGCCGCTCCTGCTAAAAAAGCCCC
>CBIHRH010000323.1:0-6105 GCA_966212365.1 uncultured Emticicia sp.
AAGGTTCATTTATACCTCATTGACTACACCGGGTTCAACTTTTGATTATAATTTAGATACCCAGGTTAAAGACTTAAAAAAGGAACAGGCAGTAATTGGTGAATTTAATAAAAACAATTATGTGTCCGAACGAGTTTTTGTTATTGCGAGAGACGGAGTGAGGATACCACTCTCAATTGTATATAGGAAAGGCACACAACTTGATGGCAAAGCACCACTGCTACAGTATTCGTATGGTTCTTATGGATACTCTACAGATGCCACTTTCAGTTCTGTTCGTTTAAGCCTGCTCGACAGGGGATTTGTCTATGCTATTGCACACATCAGGGGTGGTCAGGAGATGGGTCGTGAATGGTATGATGATGGTAAAATGTTTAAGAAGATAAATACTTTTAATGATTTTATCGATTGCTCTGAATTTCTGATTGCAAACAAGTACTGTAGCCCTGACAAACTATTTGCCATGGGTGGCAGTGCAGGTGGATTATTGATGGGTGCTGTAGCTAATATGAGGCCGGAATTATATAGGGGAATCGTGGCCTCGGTTCCGTTTGTAGATGTAGTAACAACTATGCTGGATGAGAGCATTCCGTTAACAACCGGAGAATTTGACGAGTGGGGCAATCCTAAAAACAGAGACTCTTATGAGTATATGCTTTCATATTCGCCTTACGATAATGTAGAGAAAAAAAAGTATCCTAATATGCTCGTAACCACTGGTTTACACGATTCACAGGTTCAATATTTTGAGCCTGCCAAGTGGGTTGCCAAGTTACGTACGTTTAAAACCGACAGCCATTTATTATTGTTGTATATAGATATGGAAGCAGGCCATGGCGGAGCCTCCGGGCGCTTTGCTTCCTTGAAATTAATTGCGAAAGAATATGCGTTTATTTTAGATTTAGCCAATTTTTTGGGCTAAAACATTTCTGTACTTTTATTAGTTTATATTTTTGGCTATTAAAAAAACATACTTAAGGTTTCAATTTTACCGATTAATCATATTCGTAAAAAAAATGAGCCTTTTTTTTAGAAATTTATAACATTTTGTTTTTTCTTTGCCAAATATTCCGAACAGATTGTGACCCAAAATGCTTTATTTAGTCCAATTTTTACATTGTTTTATTTGATATAACATAAAAATTCCCCAACATGAAGAAGGCAATACTATTATTTGCGGCGTTATTTACAATCTCGCTGGCGTCGCAAGCCCAAGACACCTGTAGAGTTTGTAAACCATATAAGTGGGAAGTCGGTCTCCTACTCGGCGCTAATCAATATTTCGGTGATATGCACTGTAGCAAAGCATATCTTTCAGAAAACCGCCCAATGTTCGGTGCATTCGTTCGTAGACACTTCGGTAACTATTTCGCTTTAAGAGGTCAGGTAATGGTAGGTGCATTAGCAGGGAATGATTTGGATCAACCTGAAGGAAGATGGGACTACCGTCGTCTTAAATTTAAATCTCCATTAACAGAAGTAGCTTTATTAGGTGAATATTATCCATTGGGGGAACGTTTTTATTATTGTGACGGGACTTTCAAGAAAACTGTAACTCCTTACATCTATGGTGGAGTTGGCGGGGTATTCACTAACCCGACTTTTGAGGTTCAACCTGGTGGTGCCTTCCCTCCGTTGCAAAGATTAATGGATGAAGATAGAGCCAATCTGAAAAAAGCAGCTTTCATGTTGCCATTCGGATTGGGTGTAAAATGGAACTTAGCTGAAAGATGGACGCTTGGTTTAGAAGCTGGTTACCGCTATGTATTCTCTGATTACCTGGATGGTACACATGCCTCTACTACAAGTTTAGAAACTAACGTGCCTAAAAATGATGGCTATGCAGTAGTTAATCTATTAGGATCCTATCGCTTCGGTGATAAAGATACAGACAAAGATGGTGTAGTTGACCGTTGCGATGCCTGTATCAACGAAAAAGGTTTACGCAAATTCCAGGGCTGTCCTGATACTGATGGTGACGGTATTCCTGATAAAGATGATGCTTGTCCTACGCAAGCCGGCCCAATGGCATTACAAGGTTGCCCGGATACTGACGGTGATGGTATTGCCGATAAAGATGATGCTTGTCCTACTGTAGTTGGTCCTGCTTCATTACAAGGTTGTCCTGACAAAGATAAAGATGGTGTAGCAGATAAAGATGATGCTTGTCCGGATGTACCAGGTCTGAAAGCTTTGAAAGGTTGTCCTGATACAGATGGTGATGGTATCACTGATAAAGATGATGCTTGTCCAAACGAACCTGGTCCTGCTTCATTAAATGGCTGTCCTGATTCAGATGGTGACGGTATTGCGGATAAAGATGATGCTTGTCCGAACTTAGCTGGTGTGGCTTCTGCTAAAGGTTGCCCTGATAAAGATGGTGACGGCGTAGCTGACGATAAAGATAAATGTCCTGATTTACCAGGCTTACAAACTAACGATGGCTGTCCGGAAGGATACGTTAATGGTATGGCTCCGGGTTACAGAACATTGAGCGGTTGTATGATTTCTAAAGCTGAGTTAGACGAATTAAGCTTTGCAGCACAAGGTATCGAGTTCTACAATGGCACAAACAAATTGAAACCAAGTTCTTACAAAAAACTGGATCGTGTTTGTTCATTATTACAAAGATGTCCTGATAGCATTCTTAATATCGTAGCTTACAACGATGGTTCAAGCACTTCTGCTAATCTTCGTGCCGCAAAATTACGTTCATGTGCTATCTACGCTTATTTCTTGAAGAAAAAATGTATCAGCAAAGCACGTATGACTTATGAAGGAAAAGGTGATGAAGACCCATCAACTCCTTACATGACTCCGGACGGCAAAAAAGCTAATACTCGCGTAGAGTTCCAATTAAAATAATAGTCAGTTTGAAAATACTAAGAAGAGCAGAACCATATAGTTCTGCTCTTTTTTATTCTTTGAGATTTTCTGTGGGGCGAACTGGAAGCGACCGTCGCTCGGTTCTTCCCACAAAAATTTATTCTCTGATACATTAACTAAATTGATTTTATCTTAAAATTTTTTTACTGAAAACCCAAGAATTAGCACAAACTTTGCCATTAAATAAAAACAGGAGTCGCATTTTCAGGAAAAGATGTAACTTTATGCTAAAAATTCACCACGCTTAGGTTACTTCAATAAATTTTTCACATTTATTTCATCAAAAGCATGAAACTAAATCTAAAACATACGAGCGTCTACATTTGTCTGGGAACACTCTTATTATTCGCCTCTTCTTGCACCGCTCAATTAGACATTATTACTCCTACAAGTAATTGTCTTGAAACCAAGTATACCTTTTCGAGACAAGGAAAGGTTGAACAGCAATTCGTTAAACAATACGATGCACAGGGAAGACTACAGAACGAAACCAATAATTATTCGAGCCAATTCTCGGGTAGTTATACTGAGTCATATGCCTATGAATATGATACGAAAGGCAACAATACCAAGATAACCTATAGCCATAATAATGTGGTGAAAAAGGTAACCAAGAAAGAATACAGTCTCCTGGGGAAGCTGACGCAGGAAATTATTTCTGCTGATGGCGTTTCCAGCCCTCTTACAAGAACCTTATTTACTGAAACAGGCTCAACACAGATTTTCTATGATAAAGATGGCGTTACAGAGACTGTCAGAGAAATAATCGGGCTTGATTTAAATGGACAAATCATTACCAAAGAAGTAATAAGTGCCAATGGAGTAATAGCTTTTTCAGATAAATATACTTATGCACTTTTGGGTAAAGTAAGCCGTTGGGTACATTATGATGCCGCCGATAAAATGACTACTATTACTAATTATGAGTATAATTCAGGCAGGAATCTGACTAAAGAAACTACTACGCGCAATGATGTTTTATTTGCTTCAACCGTTAACACTTATAATGCCCAGGGAGTATTAGAAAAGAAAACCCGCCTGAACGGGAACAATCAGGTTGATTATTACTTTACTTACGAATATAATAGCAAAGGATTGATGGTAAAAGAGAACTATTTTTACAATAATCAGATTCTAAGTACAAGAGGCTTTGAGTACGATGCAAAGGGCAATCAGGTAAAAGAATTATTCTCTGACTCGAAGGGCACAACAACCTCTTTGAAAGAATGGGAATTCCTTTGCAAATAAGCCTTGAGTCTCATAGATTTTATTGACAGTTATTTAGAAAATTAACCAAAATGGTAAAAGAAGGCATTGATTTGGTAGCTGAAATAGCTCGCCTGAAGAAAGAGAAGAACGCTGTTATTTTGGCACACTATTATCAGGTGGCTGAAATTCAGGATATTGCCGATTACATAGGCGATAGTTTGGGCCTTTCGCAACAGGCGGCTAAGACGGATGCTGATATGATTGTTTTTGCAGGAGTACGTTTCATGGCCGAAACCGCAAAGATATTGTCTCCGCAAAAGAAAGTGGTATTGCCTGATATGAACGCAGGTTGTTCATTGGAGGAATCTGCTCCGGCTGATGTATTTGCAGCTTTCAAAGCACAACATCCTGACCATATCGTAATTTCTTATGTAAACTGTTCGGCTGCACTGAAAACACTGACCGATGTGGTTTGTACCAGTAGCAATGCCGTGAAAATTGTAGAAAGTTTTCCGAAAGACCAGAAGATTATTTTTGCGCCTGATAAAAACCTTGGGGGATATATCAACCGTGTAACAGGCCGCAATATGGTGTTGTGGGATGGTGCCTGTATGGTGCATGAGACTTTCTCAGGCAAAATGATTCAGGATTTAAAAGATAAGCACCCTGATGCCAAAGTAGTGGCTCACCCTGAGAGCGAACAACCTGTTTTAAAACTAGCAGATTATATTGGTTCAACAACTGGTTTATTAAAACACGTAATCAATAGCCCTGATAAAGAGTTTATCGTAGCGACAGAATCAGGCATTCTACATCAGATGAGAAAGGCTGCACCGGATAAGAAATTCATTGTAGCACCTACTTCCCGTAATGGTCATGCCTGTCAGGCTTGTTCTGATTGCCCGCACATGAAACTGAATACAATGGAAAAACTCTATTTGTGCTTAAGAGACGAAACACCGGAAATCACGCTTCCGATGGATGTAATAGAAGCAGCCAGAAAGCCTATTGAAAGGATGTTGGAGCTATCGGCGAAATTTGGTTTGTAATAAAACTAAAAGAAGCCTAATGAATTAATGATATGATTAGATTTCAATTGCATCAATACATTGTGTTGATGCAATTACTCTAAAATGGTCATTGAGTATACTTCTAAATTAGAATTGACAATACATAGGGAATGATAAAAAGCAATAGGATTCCTGATACAAAAAAAATAATAACTGCTCTCTTTCTTGTATAAGTACTTGATTCTTCAACATCAATAGTATCAATAGTAGGGAATTGGCGATGAATGATATATAGGAAAATCGCATAAGGACTAAATAAAATAACTCCATTGAAAATTATAGACACCAAGTCTCTTCTAAGTGGAATAAATGCAAAATTCAACTTGAATTGTAGAGTAGCCAAAACTGTCAGGATAATTATGTAATATATAGAAAGAATTCCTCCAAATACGAATTTATATTCTCTTTTGGCATAACTCTCCCCATGTTTTTTAAATAAAAAACTGTAACAAAAATTACGTATAAGTAAGAGCAATTTCAAATATTTTTAATAATGGTGAAAGACTATTCAGTCAAATAAATCTTTATTATTATTGCTTATAATAATTTATCACCTACTCAGAATACTTATCCATAGATTGTATATCTAATTTTAAATAAAAAGTAAATAAGAACAAAAACGACAATAACTTCTATTAGAATTAATGTAACACAAAATATTCTATTTTTTTGGTAGCCAGAATCATGTCGACCATCATATGGATATTTAGCTAGTCTTTCAAAAAGCTTTTTAAATAAATATCTATATGCTATGTAAAAAATAACAGATAGCGGGAGAATGATATAAAAGTTATTAATACCTATATTTTTGGGTCGATTTAAAAATACGCTGAAAACCCATGCGACTATACCAATAAGTAAAATTGCAGGTGGCAAAAAATACAAAGAAAAACGCATCCTAAAATCTTTAAAATTACTGATTTCAGAATCGTTTGGATAC
>CBIHRH010000324.1:0-6104 GCA_966212365.1 uncultured Emticicia sp.
CAACCTATTACAAAGAAACACAGAGACCAAAAAATCTCTGTGTTTCTCGAAATACTTAAATATTTTATTCCGGTTAAAACGGCAAATCATCCTTACTGTCCTCAGCAGAAATCAGAAATTCAGGGGCTGCATTTCTATTGGCCGTAGGAGTGCTGTTTTGCTGAGCTGCTGCGTAATATGGTTCTACCGGAGCACCGCCACCTGCTTCTTCTACTTTCCACGCTCTCACATCAGTATACCAGCGTCCGTTAAATTCACGGCTTTCAATATCGAAAGATACAGTTACTTCTTTGCCTGTCACCAGCACGCTCTCGCTAACCTTATCTCCCCATGCCGAGATACAAACTTTTTTAGGGTATTGTCCATCTGTTTCAATAACAAAATCCTGTTTTTTCCAGACGCCATTTTTACCCTGGCCGGTTTGTAGAGGCAATAACTGTATGATTCTACCTGTGATTTCCATCTCTTTAAAATTATTGTTTGAATAAAGTGTCGAAATACAATTGTTAAGCAATGGTATTTCAGGTAAGCAAATGAATTACTTACGGGGGGCAAAGATACAAAGCAATCAACTAAAACGCAAAAGCAAGCCGATTAGAAAACAACGGTAAGTATCGATTTATTGGAAGCGGCAAAACAACCTAAGCCGTTTTTGACATTGGTAGGTATAGGCACAGGCTCTACAAACGGATTCCCATCCTGTCGGTTATTGATTCGTACTGCCCTGTGATAATCGTAATAATTTTTGTCGGTATTCAGTACTTCGAGTGTGATTGTACTTTTCTCTCCGGCAAAAATGGCATTGTATCTTTCGCCATTACTATAGGCTACATCCATGCCCAATTGCACCATCCCGATCGGTGAAGAAATCACCTTACCATCGCGGCTCATATCCGTCTGATAAATCTGTTGCCCATTATCTTCATTCCAATAACCGTAGTATTTAATGGTTCTGACAATATATTTCGGTGGATATTGACTGGTGCCTGTATAGAGGCGCATCGGTGTAGTCAGGGTAGTTTTGGAGGTATAATAATTGGTTTGTCCGGCTATATCTTTCCAGTCATAATTGATTCTGAAAAGTTTGGAGTGAATACCATTAATATTATCCGAAAGCGTATCTATTTTATAACTGGTCGGCGGTGTAATGTCTTTAGGTACAGTACAGGTAGCTTCAACTTTGCCTATATGTGTTTCAACATTGAGTGTATAGGTCTCTCCAGCCTCAATCGGAAATTGATGAGCATCAATTTTATAAAGCATTTCCGGTTTATAATAAGGAATCTCAACCGATTGTTTTTTACTGTTGGATAGCACAACAATGGCATTTTCGATATTCCCGCCATTGAAGAAAATCGTGTCTTGTCCTACAACAGTGTAGCCGCCCTCTGTGCCATTATAAACACCCAGTAAAGGGGTTGAAGAACCTACTTTTACCAGAATAACGCTGTCCTGAGGGGAAATATAGGCATGTACCACTACTTTTTCGGCTCCTTTCGGGAGCTTGCTTTCAGGAACCGTTGTAATCAGACTCTCACATGAGCACGTACCTCCGGCTAAACCTGCTAAAACCAATATTTGAAAAATATATTTCATGACTGAATCAGAATTTAAAGTTGTAGGAAAAAGCAGGTACAATCGGGAATAGGGAATATTTCTTCAAGACATTTTTAGATTCAGTAGACGTTCCGGTAGTGGTTGTTTCTGAAACTATATCGTAGAAGAAAGGATTCCGGCGATTGTAGGCATTATACAAGCTGATTTCCCAGGTGCGTTCATGACGTTTGAGCTTTTTGTGAAACTGAATACCAAAATCCAGGCGATGATAGGCTTCGGCTCTGAAAGAGTTCTTCTCTCCATATTCGTTTACATTCTGGCTGCTCCATTGCACTCTATCAACAAAAGTCGGATTTCTTCTTGAACTATTGAAACGGTCTACATAAGCCTGATAGCTTGAAACAGGGAGGGTGAGGGCATTGCCTGTACCATAAACCCATGTACACGAAAGAGTAATCTTCGGACTTAATTCATAAATACCTACCACCGAAATATCGTGTCGGCGGTCATATTTCGGAAAGAACTTCTTTCCTCCGTTTAGTTCGGGGAATTGCCATTGTGTCCATGAAAGTGTATAACCTACCCAGCCCGAAAAACGGCCTACTTTTCGTTGTAATAAAAACTCTCCGCCATAAGACCAGCCTTTGCCGGCCGTTACATTGTCTTCCCAACTTACTTCCTGTGCACCCAAACCATCCAGATTCAGGAATGTTGAACCTTCTTTATAGGCCAAAATATTGTTCATTACTTTGTAATAACCCTCCACTGTCAGGGTTAAATCATGATTGGGGAAATCCCTGGCTATCCCAGCGGCCACCTGCTTTGAGTTTTGTGGTGCCACTTTTTTGGTGGTAGGTACCCATAAATCGGTAGGCAGGCCTATGCCTGTGTTTGAGAGCAGATGTACAAACTGGTTCATCTCGGCATAAGAGGCTTTGGCCGAAAGATTTTCTGCCAGTTTTAACGCAGCTGAAAAGCGTGGCTCCGGACGTAGATAACTCTGTTTCTGGGCTAGAAAATAACTCAGTCTCAGACCTGCATTCATCTTGAGTTTATCGGTTACTTTCCAGGTGTCTTCGCCATAGATGCCCGATTCCAGTACATCAATCGGATTGGCTTCACGGTCTAAGTTGGCCTCGCTGCTTTTTAAAACCACAGCCGACGGAATGAATCGGTGACGAGTAAGAGCGATACCCATACGAACAGAATGTCGATGGTCGGGGAAGAAATCGAAATCGCTTTTCAGACCAATATCGTTGATTCTCGAATTGTATTTCAGCGTAAAATCTTCAGTAGATTGTACTTTATCTTTGAAAAAACTACCGATACCAAACTGATAGCGGCTCAGGATAAAGGAAGTATTGGCAAAGAGTTTTTCGCTAAACAGGTGATTCCAGCGGGCTGTTGCCGTAATATTTCCCCAGTTCAAATTCGATTCATTGCTTTCAGTACTATTTTCCGATTCGGCATAGAAACGGTCTTGTCCGAAATAACCACTTAGATAAACTTTATCTTTTCTGCCAAAATCATAGTTCAGTTTGGCATTCAGGTCATAGAAATAATAGCCACCGTTATCTTTGCTATCGCCTGTTGATTGGGCTTTAATGAATGGTCGGGCCACCACATCCAGATAGGTACGTCTACCGGAAACCAGAAATGAAGATTTGCCTTTTTTGATAGGCCCTTCTAAGGTAAGTCTTGAAGAAATAAGTCCGATTCCGCCCTCACCATGTAGTTTTTCTTTATTACCCTCTTTCATATTCAAATCAATCACCGAAGATAAACGGCCACCATAGCGAGCCGGGAAGCCACCTTTGGTGAGTTCGACACTTTTGAGGGCATCGCCATTAAAAGTGGAGAAGAAACCAAAGAGGTGATTGGCATTATATACAATGGCATCATCCAGAATAATCAGGTTCTGGTCGGCACCACCGCCGCGCACATAGATTCCTGATTGGCCTTCTGACCCTTTCTGCACACCGGGCATTAATTGAAGCACTTTTAATACATCTTTTTCGCCCAGAAAAGCCGGAATTTTCTTTATCTGATTAACAGGCAGGTCTATCTTACTCATCTGTACAGTTTCACTTACCTTATCTTCCTGCTTTCGGGCTGATACTACTACTTCCTGCAATTGCGTGGCAGGTTCTAAATCAATATTGATTTCCTGATTTTTTTGCAGACTGATTCTTCGTTCAATGCGTTGATAGCCCACAAAAGAATAAATAAGCGTAACCGAATCTTGCGCCGGAATAGTTAAAGAATAAAAACCATAGGTATTGGAAGTAGTCGCTACGGAAGAATTGGGAAGATAAACATTCACCCCGATTAATTGTTCCTGGCTGCCTTTTTCACGGATATAGCCGCTCACAGTAAAGCGATTCTGAGCAAAACCAGTAAGGGTAATAAAGAGGAAGAAAAAAGTAAATATTCTATTCATAAAAGCGCTTTCGCAAGATTGACTCTTATCAATAACGGGAATCAGGGGGTATTATTGAATGATTTGATGAATATAGTGTGACATAAATGGCTGGCATAATTATTTAGGCACTAGACATTGAATGAAGCGTATCGTGCCAGTATCAGACATTTACGCCTGGAAAAAGAGTTTTTCTAACACTTAATTATATCGCCATGACACATACAACACAAGATTTTTTCAAAGAATATGCGGGGGCCTTAATGTCTTTTTCGGCTGCCAATATCACCACATTTTATAAGACGCCAATGGCAGTGTATTCTGACCAGGGTGTGCAGACGGTAACAGAGCCACAGGAAGTATTCGCATTTTGGGAGGAAGGAGTAAAACCTTATGCTGAACAAAAAATAAAAAGAGCAGAACCTTATATATTGACCGAGGAAAGAGTTTCGGATACTATTCTTGTCTGCAAGGTATTCTGGGAAAATTATGATGATGCCGATAATCAGGTATCAAGGGAAACCAACTATTATATTTTATCAGAGAAAGATGGCGGGTTTAGTATTGTTGGGTTGATTATTACAGGGGATTAATTAAGTAGTAAAGAGACCTAAAATTATAACGTAAATCTTCTATAGCAGATTTTTTCTACAAATATCTTTTTTACCATTTATAAGTAAACAGAGTTGGAATATAGACCAATTCAATTAGCTCAAATCTTTGCTACGTTGAAAGAGATCTAAAATAGCAAACTTAACAGGTTGTCTTGATAATATCTCATGAATTTTGTTTAGAAATTCATTTTCTGGTACATTCTTTTCTTGCTTTTCATCAATGTGACAAAAAATGTCAACTGGAAACTTTGAGCCAACTATTCCTTCGGCAACTGATAATATTTTTTTTCTAAAACCACCAAGTTTAGGCGCTACCACATACAATTTATTGATTTTTACCCAGCGCTGAGATTTGTCATCTAAAATGCCATTTGTTGTTTCTATTTGCATTTTGAGTTCAGATTCGGTACTTGCCTCTAAATATTTATTCTGGTCGGATAGAATGTCATAAACAGATTTCGAGTTGTCAATATTAAACTCTATACTATCCCATATATTTGTCTCAGTCATTGTTTTAAAAATTTAATTTAAGAACTATTGGTAAGTGATCTGAATATTGTGACTTGTCTGGTCGCTTAAGACTGTTAATAAGTGACTCCCCTCCAATTTTAGTTATTATATTTACATAATCTCCCGTTAAGTAATCATTTAATGAAGGCCTAATTAAAATTTGGTCAAAAATGTGCCATTCATAGCTAACATTGCCAGAAGACCTATAATAATATGTTCCTAATGGAGTTTTAGAATCTCCAAAGAAATTCCACATAGGGTTATAAAAAAAAGGATAAGACGTTTCATCCACATCTCTACTAATAGTATTTTTTGCGTATTCAAGATCTGGAATAGCATGGAGCCCGTTAGCTGAAACGATTCCACTTTCAAACGGATTCATATTGAAGTCTCCAATTAATACAGTATGCGTATTCTTAGTATTTTCTTCAATTTTTGTTATTGCATTTGCAATAGTAACGCATTCCATGGCTAAACTAATATCTGTCCAATTATTTTTTGAATGAAAATGAATCCCAACAAGATTTATTTCCAATTTAGATGAAATTTTTATTTTTTGAGCAACTAAACGTAATGAATTATATAAATGACTCGTATCTTCAAAAAGTTCCTTTTCATATCGCGTGAATATATGAACCTTGTTTTTTGAACAGATTACTTTATTAAAATTCTGTTCATCCTTTAGCATCAAATTTACTTTTTTTGTAAATTCAGCGATTGTATCATCTTTGGCTTCAGCAAGGCAAATTATATCCAAATCATTTTCCAGTACAAGCTCGACAATTGAGTCGCTGAGTTCTTTGTTATTTATGTTCCAAAATCCTATATTCACTTATGAGCAAGATTGTTTTTTAGATATGTACAAAGTTTGGTAAATTCTTAGATTTACCAAATTTATACTATAAAAAACTTATTTTTTAAATAAATTGATATCTATACAATCATCCTTACCCCACGCCCCAAAACCTCTGCCACAAAAGGCGTTTCTCCCTTCACCTCCCCAT
>CBIHRH010000325.1:0-6093 GCA_966212365.1 uncultured Emticicia sp.
ATTTTCTAAATAAACTAAATCAACCTTTGAGCCTTTTTCAAGATATTGAGAAGCATCTAAGCTATACAACGATTTCTGATTAATTTCCTGCCCCAGATAGGTGCGGAATTTAATAATAGGGAAAAAGGTCTTCTTACGGCTATTACTCGGTATGATATCATAGTCGATGATTTCTCCCTGGGTTTTAATACCTCTCTTTTTTAGTTGCAGATAAGCCCAATAAGCCCGCCCAAGCAGTGCAAGAAAAGCAACTTCAAGGAGTGTCATAAAGAGAACAATAAATCCTATAGCCATAATGATGGATATTAATAGGATAAATGTAAGGATTTTAGACGATAAATATTTAATTCTTTCAGCTAGAATGTGGTGGCTACATAATCATTAATTCGCTAAATCACTCATTCACTAATTTATTCAGAACACCTCTCCAAAATTGAAATAAATATTCTTAGAGCCATCTCCACCTATACCATAATCAATAGCCAGATTAGCCCTTGAAAATTTATTGACTCTTATGCGTAACCCTGCCCCCACGGCAGGAATAACCTTCTCGAATTTATTAGTAGTGATTTCACTGACTGTTTGTAGGTTAGAGAATAAAACTCCTCCTAAAAACTGATTTCTGGTGATGGCGAACCTGTATTCCGTTTCAAAATACATCAGGTTTTTACCTCTGAAACGCCCCTGAATGAATCCTCTGCCTGTATTCACGTTAGTGTCCCAACCGGTGCTTGGCATATCCAGATAAGGGACAGTACCATGGGTAAAGAAATTATAAGACCAGAAGGCCAATATATGATTAGTATTACCGCTAAGGTTGAAATACTTACGGGCATCAATCAACAAAGATTGATAATTGGTATTACTACCCAGGCTCTTCAGGCTTTGTTTGAATACGAGATTACTATAAAAGCCCCGTGTAGCACTCAAAGAGTTGGTGCGGCTATCATACAATAATGATAACGTTGGTCCTGATGAAACAGATTTACCGGAAACACCCAGGCTATAACCTGAAATATGGTCAATGTCATCACCATTGGTATCGCTATTGATTTTCCAATGGTAATCAAACTGATAACCTATACCTACATACAGATTTTTGCCAACACTGCGCATCAGGGTCTGGTATAGTTTCAGATACCTGAAATCCATATCAATGGCATCATCTAATGAAGTATGCATGCCCAAGCCATAGGTATCCTGTGGGTAGTTCAGCAGACGCCAGTCGTTGGAAAAATAATACTTGTTGTTTTTAGAGAAATAACTGGTAGTATATTGGAGTATCGTTTGTTTATTCTGCGTATAAGTAGCTAATAAATTGAGGATAGAAACATTGGCGTTCGTGTTTCGTATAGCCACGTTAGTAACCATCTGTATCAGAAACTTGCTTTGTGGAGCATAGCCCGGTGTAGGTAAAAAAGCTATCACTTTACCACCTTCTTTTAATGAGGTAGAATCGGTCTTTCGTGGTTTCTTAATATCAAATATTTTCCTGAACAAATCTGTGGCGTCTCTTTGTTGGGAATAGGGGATTTGAGCCAGGAGAACCTTTGGTATAAAAAGTAGTATAAAAAAAATGCTTACTCGTCTGCTCATACTATCGCCGAAACCACTCATTTAAGTACACATGGTAATTAGAACTATATCAGACAAAACGGATTATTGTCCGATAAGGTTGTTATATATAGACGAAATAAAACGAAAATGGTGGCAAAAGCCACCATTCTTTCAGAAGATTTATTGATAAAAAGACGAAGTATCGAAATTGAGCGATGAGCCACCATAATGAAACGAAATATCCTGCAAACCCTAAATGCACATAGCACTCGTTTATTATAGCAACCCACCGTCTACTTCCTGACAAATTATTTCTACTTCTTTATTATTCCTTTTACATTTTCCGGTTTTTCTGTTTAATACCCTTGCCCAAAGCCCCATGCCCTCTGCTCTCAGTTCACCCCATTTTTCACATAAGCTGACAATACCTTGTTTACTTCATGAATGGGCATTTCGTCAGATAAATTGCCCTTGCTGATTGCTTCTGCAAACGGAACCTGGTCTGAAAATACTTCTTTAATATTGGCAATTGTTAAAGGATAAATAGCGGATTGACCGTTTCGGCTAAAATAATATTTGCTTACAAATTCATTTTTTATGCTTTCATCTCCGGTTGCATCTCCTAAGGTATAAAAGATAATAGCTAAGCCTTTAGGTGCATAAGCAACGGCATAATCTTCATTATTGTAGGTACGATAATCCTGATTGTTTTTGCGGAAACCCCAGATTTCTGATTTAGCAAATCTGGTTTTCTCAGCATTTTCAATCAGAATCACTTTGTTATCGAACTCACGGATATGGTTTTCTTTAGACTTTTTATCAAAACCCATTTCAGGAATACCATTCTGAAACTCATCAGCATTTACGAAAATACCGTTTTGCGGAATATCTGTTGCAAATGATGTTGTAGTTGTGTTGTTGGCTACTAAAGTAGCTGAGGCTATTTGTGCATTGGCGAAAAATGGTAAGGCCAGGATGCCTGCCATAATGATGTTCTTTTTCATTGTCTTGTTTGAGTTTTAAAATAATATAATGATTTAATTAGAATAGAGTAGATGTGTATCTTATCATAAAATCTTATATTATGTTTTTAGTGTTAAATGCGTTTGATGCTACAAAGTAAAGGCAGGGATTTAAAAGCGATTTAAAATTTATATTAAAGGTGGGTTAAAAAGCAATTCACAGAAAATCGAAGGGAGTTCAAAGCAATAGATTGAGAAATGGCCGATTTCTCTTCCTGAAAATTACCTGTTGTATTATTATTGAAACCAGTTTCATTTATCACTTAAAACTATTTACTAAGTTGATAACTCGTAAAAAGATACTCAAGAAAATAGGTTGGGGCTTATTCATTGGTTTCATTTTATTAAATATAATAGCGTACTTTCACGCCTATAAGTTTACGCATTTTGGTGATAACAACCTTATTCGTACAAGAGACCCCAAAGAACTTACACTTATGCGCAGGCTAAAGTCTTTAGTTTTTGGCATCAATAATCCCAGGCCTTCCAATGGTCAATTCCCTGCAAAACCATATGAAACCATCAAGCTGAAAAGCAATAAAAGCATTGAGTGTTGGTTGGTAAAAAGAGAGAATGCCAAAGGAACAGTAGTTCTGTTTCATGGATTTGCAGGTGAAAAATCCTCTCTTTTGGAGAAGTCGCTCATTTTTGAGCAATGGGGATATAATACAATGCTCGTTGATTTTATGGGCTCTGGTGGCTCGGAAGGAAATCAGACTACCATAGGTTTCTTTGAAGCGGAAGAAGTAAAAACCTGTTTTGACTACCTGAAATCTCTTGGCGAAAATAAGATTTACTTGTGGGGTACTTCTATGGGAGCCGTGGCAATCATGAAAGCCGTTAGCGATTATGGCATTCAACCCACAGGTATCATGATTGAGTGCCCGTTTGGGTCTATGTACAAAACGGTTTGCGCCAGATTCAGACTGATGCATGCACCCACTTTTCCGATGGCTGGTTTACTCGTTTTCTGGGGTGGGTTGCAAAATAATTTCTGGGCATTCGGGCATAATCCCATTAATTACGCTAAAAAAATTACTTGCCCGACTTTATTAATGTATGGTGAATTAGACGATAAGGTAAGCAGAGAAGAAATTGACGAAATATATACTAACATGCTTGGGCAAAAGCAACTAAAAACATATCCATTGGCTGGGCATGAGAATTATCTGAATAAGTATGAGCATCAATGGAAAGAAAATGTTACGAATTTCTTAGCAAGGTTCTAAACTTTATTTTATCAATAGAGTTCAATTAATATTTCAAATATCAGAACTTTGTATAAGAACACTAATCAGCATGAATAAGGGAATTTTTCCATACATACTCATCTACTTTTTTGGGTTAAACATAGCTATTGCCCAACAACCCGTAGCACAAAAAATCACCGTGCCTCCAATACCTGCTTCTTTAGAATTTGCAGGAGAAAAAGTGCCGCTGAACAATCCGGTTATCTATGAACAACTGGAGCAGGAGTTGATCAAAAATGTATATAAACATTCGTCAACTCTGATGATTCTGAATCGTGTGGCACGTTATAAGGAGAAAATGATTGCTATATTGACGAAGAATAAGATACCCGAGGATTTCTTTTATCTATCAGTTATTGAAAGCGAACTTTGGCCTTATGCCAATTCGGGCAAAGCAGCTGGGTTCTGGCAGTTCAGAGATTCAACAGCCAAAGAATATAAACTGGAAGTAAGCAAATTTGTCGACCAGCGCCGAGACCTTGAACTTTCGACTCAAGCAGCCTGTAACTTTCTGAATAATCTGAACAAGACTTTTAAGAACTGGACACTCACGGCTGCTGCGTATAATTCTGGTCGTACGACTATCATGAATACCCTAAAGGCACAGGGCGTACAATCTTATTACGATTTGCACCTGACTTTGGAAACCAATGATTATGTATTCAGGATATTAGCCTTGAAACTAATTTGTGAGAATCCGACAAATTATGGCTTTGTTGTGAGCAAAACCGAGCCTTTGGAAGCAACCGAGGTAGTTGAAGTAAAAGAAGACGTGAATCTGATAGAACTGGCCAGAAAACATAATACCAACTATAAAACACTCAAATACTATAATCCCTGGCTGGTATACAATCCTGGTTCTGTGAAAACAGATAAGTATTATGAAGAAAATAAACTAATGAATGTGATGTTTGAGGTGAAAGAGGGGAAAAACTATAAATTTTTAGTGCCAAAGCGGTGAACCTATCCGAATTTATCAAACGGAACAGGGGTAAATTTGTGAAGATTTTTTTATAAACTGGATTTTTTAAAGTTACTAATTAGGCTGTTATTCTAACATGGTTTCTAATAAAGACTAATCTAATAAATTACTTTAACAAAATAAAAGATAGCATTTTATGCAAACGTTTGAATCATATATTTTACGTGCCTCGACTTCTTCTGTATAAACGCTATGGTGGTGTAATGGACGAAAGAGGTATTAAAAAAACTAAGTAAATTATTAAAAAAAATTAAGAATAGGTCTTTTTATTGAAGAAATATCTCAGAAAAATTCTATTCTATTAAACAAAATTAAGTAGTAAAATTTGGACTTTTCTATGAAATGCTGTTTTTACGTATAATCTTGGTAAAACAATGTTTTTTTAGAAATGATATACAAATTTTAATGTTTCTTATAAAGAAAATTTTATTTTCTTATTTTTGGCATGAAAAATGCTTGAAATAATACAAAAAACGGTGATTTTGGGAGTAGGAATATTATTTTTGCAATAATGTGACATTTTCTTTGGAAAATACAAAAAAATAAAATAAAATTTGTAATCAGTCTATCCTATAGACTGATTACAGCAAAAGTTGTTTTAGAAAGTCGTAAGATTTTATCTTACGATTTTTCTTTTTTATACTCCTTTGATTTTTGCTTATATCAAGCCCATAAAAAAACCAAAGCCTTTATAAAATCAAGGCCTTGGTATGTTTGTTTTCCGGCGATTTGGATCGTTAAAACTAAAAAACACAGTTCACTTTTATGATTAGCAAAAGTTATTTGAGAAAATCGCTTAGGTCAACTAGAATCATTTCATATACACAATTTACGATTATATTTAAAAAAAACAATGTTTCGTCGCATTTTTTTGCTACTATTTAATCAGTTTATAATCAGTCTTATTTAATTAGTATGTATATACGTTATTTATTCAAAGTATTGTACTCAAAATTAGTTGACTAGTATGAATACTTAAGAAATTAACGATGTTAATCAGACAAAAAGGATAGTTGAAGATAAGAGATTTGCCAAACTATAAGCAACCTAGTCAGAAACAATGCTTCCATTACGAACTTCTCCATAATATACTCAATAAAATAGGATTTAACGGCTTTAAGTAATAAACTAAAAATCAGAAAAATTATCTGAGAATTGATAAATCAATCAAGTGTAAAAACAATTCTAAGAAAATGCCCGAAGTTTAAGGCCCTCTAATAATTAAAGCATAAAATTATTATCCAATCTTTATTTAGACTAAATTGTAGACTAAGACTATTTT
>CBIHRH010000326.1:0-6091 GCA_966212365.1 uncultured Emticicia sp.
GTAATACCGGGCATTTGCATTAATTCCAATCTTGCACCAGAATCAAAAGAAATGAAGTAAGACTCAAAGTTTTTCTTGTCGTTTCTGTATTTCTCGTTCGATTTCCCGTTGAAATATTTCATATAGAACCTTCGCATCAATTCCAGATCTCTTACCCAGATGGCCAGGTGTTCTATTATCATGATTCAAATAGGGTTTTAATTTTCTGATAACTCATATCCTTATAATTCACCACATAATCATTACATACAGGTAACTCTTCTTTTTTATACGTACTCAATACACCTATTACTTTTGCTCCTGCTGCTTTTCCGGCTGATACCCCCGCATAAGAGTCTTCAAATATTACACAGTTCTCAGGCAATACATCCAGATTCGCTGCCGATTTCAGATACACTTCCGGATTAGGTTTGTGGTGGATTACATCAGAACTCGATAGCAATGATTCCATCTGAGCGGCCAATGGCAGTTTGCTCAGAATCAGTTCAAGGTTCTCGACAGGTGCCGAAGTGGCAATACCTGTTTTTACGCCATTTGCTTTCAAATCTGCTATAAATTCCAGTAAACCGGCAATTGGTATTACTTCTGGCTCATACAATTCTCTGAAAAGCGCTTCTTTTTCAAACTCCATTGCAATAAACTCGTCGCCTATTACGTCTCTTTTAAGGAAGTATTTCAGAATGTAACTATTGCTTTTGCCGTACATGTGGGCAATGAACTCGTCTTCAGTGGCATCAATCTCAAACTTTTTCAGGAATGCTTTCCAGGCAAGTGAGTGGTGAGGATTCGTGTCGCAGATGACACCGTCCATATCAAAAATTACTGCAAATGGTGTTTCCAATACTCAATTAATCAATTTTTTGCAAAATTAGGGCATTTAGTCTGTGTTTACTACTCATTTATTTACTAATAATGATACGTGGTTGACAATATGTCAGTCAAAAATCTTAATTTTGCCAAAAACCCTGCAAAAAACTGTTTAAGATGTTCTTTAACCCTTTTACAATTGCCAGAAGAAGGCATATTTTAACGTTTTGTGTCTTTCTTTTTTCTATTAATACTTTTGCTCAGATTTCGCTTTCTTTTCCTACTAACCGAGCCGTTTTTCAACGAAACAATGATAATTTAGGCTTTATTAATATTATAGGAAATTACTCCCAGCCTATCGATAAAGTCGAAGCGAGGTTGATTCCGGTCGCAGAGGGCCAGGGTACACCTATGGATTGGTTAACCATACAGGAGAACCCAAAAGCAGGCTATTTTTCTGGAAGAATGCCAGGCTTTGGTGGCTGGTATAAGCTAGAGGTCAGAGCCTCAAAAAACACTGTGGTTATACAAACCATCACTGTCGACAGAGTAGGCATTGGTGAAGTATTTGTGGCTTTAGGGCAGTCAAATGCTTCAGGCCTTCCCCTTTCAGAACTACCTGGTAACAATGTTTTAAGAGCAAATGATGATAGGGTGAATGCCATTGATTTCAGCAACAGCGCTGTTTTTGACCCATTGCCGGAAAACCTCAATTTTGTTCACTTAGAGGCACAAGTTAACATAGCCCCAGCTGGTAATACAGCCTGGTGCTATGGTGAATTAGGAGATAAATTAGCAAAAAAGCTTAATGTCCCTATCCTGTTTTTTAATGCCGGAGAATTAAGTGTTTCAGTTATTAACTGGCGCGAAAGTGCGCAAGGTATACCTACAACTAATATATTTGGCCAGATAATGCCCAAAGGCTTACCCTATACTAATCTGCGAAATACTTTACATTATTATGGAGCATTGTTAGGTGTGCGCTCTTTGCTATGGCTGCAGGGTGAAACAGATAACTATCCCAACCAGCTATCAGCAACCGATTATGCTTCTAATCTCCAGACCTTAATAGATATTACCCGCGCCCAATTCAGCGGTAATTTAAGTTGGATGGTGGCTCGTACCTCACTTACTTATCAGCATCCATCAAATCCTGAAATTATCGGAGGACAGAATATTGTTATTGGGCGAGCGGGGAATAATGTATTCCCGGGACCATTTACCGATGACTTACAACCAAACAGACCTGACTTTGTACATTTTAATAATGCAGGGCCCGGTAATATGGGGCTAACTATGCTGGCCGAAGCCTGGGATAAATACATGGACGATAATTTTTTTATAAGTTCTACTCCTGTAATGGCAAGAGCCGCGGTAGATATTAACCTCACTTGCAATGCTGAGAATCTGGCAACGCTGACTTTACCGAATAATCTGACCAATTATAGCTGGTCAACTGGAGAAAATACTAATCAGATAACCGTGGATAAAGGCGTTTATTCTGTTAAAGTACAAGACAGTCAAGGCAATCAGTTATTAGTACCTGCTGTAAATACCAACTTTATTTATCCTGTTACAAAACCACAGATTACTCATGCAGAAGATTTAGAGTTTTGCGCAAATGTCAGGTCAAGCGTTAATCTGAAAGCTAACGGTGATGAGTTTAGGAATTTCCAATGGAGCACAGGGGTGGCTGCACAAGATATAACAGTTAGCAATAGCGGAAAATACACTGTAAAGGGTTTTAATGAATTTGGTTGTTATTCGGCTAATTCTGATAGTACCGAAGTAAAGAAAAATCCTGCACCTGTCAAGCCACAGATTGCTGTTTCACCAAGCGCTTCAGTTTGTGAGGGAGCGTCTATCAGATTGAGCGTGAATAACGATGATAATCTACGTTGGAGTAATAACATTACTACCAAAGACTTTGCGATAGATACTGTAGGAGTTTATGATTTTAATGTAGAAGCTACCAATGCTTTTGGCTGTAAAGAACTATCAGATAATGTAAGTGTGAGAATCAACCCATTACCTGCTAAACCACGGATTACTTTTTCGCCTGATACATTAGTCTGCAAAGGCACCAGTATTAAATTAAGAACAGATTCGAATGAAAGTGTTCAGTGGACTAATAATAGTACAGCCAAAGAGATCTCGGTAGACTCAGTGGGTGATTATACCTTTAGAGTAAAAGCCATTACCCCATTCGGTTGTGTGCAGGAATCAGACCCACAGAATGCTCACATCAGAGAAACACCTAAAACACCTGACTTGGATAAATTGGGTATCTATACCTTGTTGGCACAAAACGTAACGCTTGGTACATCAGACCAGTTTCAGTGGATTCGGGAAAATACTAAATTTACGTCGTCTAAATTATCTTCTTTGAAAGTACAGGAGCCGGGGGCTTATCAGGTGGCCGTTGTCAGAACTTATCAGTTTGGGAGCCGTACGCTCACCTGCGAGTCTGCGCCTTCAAAGTCTTTGTTTTTAAGATTAGCCAACGATGATATTACACTATACCCGAATCCGGCTGTTGATATTATTTATCTTGAAACGAAAGAAAACCTGAAGAATGTAGAACTGCTTTTCTATACTTTAACAGGTAAATTGGTATATAGATTCTATATCACAGATACTACCGAACGTAAAGACCTTGATTTAAACAAGGTAGAAAGCGGCCACTATCTTGTGAAAATAAAAGGTGCTGATTTTGAGAAAACCGAGCGCATAATTATTGACAGATAATAAAGAACTATCTCTATCGATATTTGGTTACAATAGATGAGGTTTTGCCTCGCCGGAGTAATTGAGTGATTAATAAATTGATTATTAAAGGTTAATTAGGATTAAAAATATTGTTCTTTAAAAATTTGTAGAATTTGGTAGAGACGCAATGCATTGCGTCTCCGAGGGCATATCTATACCAATCTATTCAGATTGAGGATGATATTTCCTACCCAAAAGATAGCTTTTAGCTATTTACAGACCCTTGGAGACGCAATGCATTGCGTCTCTCGAAAAAAACAATTATTCTTTAAATCTCAACAAACGTTTAATTTTCTGACAATATCAATTTAATTTTCTCAATTACTGCATTAGTTTTATTGTACGATTTATCTAACTCCAAATATATATACCTGAACTCTTATTGGGGAGAACAGGCTTTTTCTGCATGGAAAATTCTTCACGTAGTTTTATAAAATATCCTGATGTTGATAATCTTGACCCTAAGCAATTTATCATCATCAAAGGAGCTAAAGTAAATAATTTAAAAAATATAGATGTTGCTATTCCACGAAATAAACTGGTGGTAGTAACGGGCTTGTCAGGAAGTGGAAAATCATCATTGGCTTTTGATACACTTTTTGCCGAGGGGCAACGCATGTACGTCGAGAGTTTGAGTTCATATGCCCGTCAGTTTTTGGGGCGTATGGAGAAGCCCGATGTAGAATATATCAAGGGTGTATCGCCTGCCATAGCTATTGAGCAAAAGGTAGCAACCAAAAACCCACGCTCAACGGTTGGTACTACTACCGAAATTTACGATTACCTCAAACTACTATTCGCCCGTATCGGTATTACTTACTCTCCTATGACTGGACGAGAAGTAAAAAAAGATACCGTTACCGATGTGGTGAATTTTATTCTCTCGCATGCAGAAGGCACAAGAGTAATGGTACTTACCCCTTTAAAAATTAAGGATGACCGCAAAATCAAGAAAGAATTAGATTTACTCCTTCAAAAAGGCTATACCCGTGTGTTGATTGACGGGGAAATTAAGCAGATTGAAGAGATTGTGGAGGATAGTTATGTGATTGATGAAACAAAGCATAAAATCGAAATTCTGATTGATAGAAATACCGTAAAACATGACGATGAAGATACACAATTCCGTTTTTCAGATTCGGTGCAGACGGCATTTCTTGAAGGAGAGGGCGAATGTATTATAGATATAGTAGGCGTTGAAAAACGTACTTTCTCCGATAAATTTGAGTTAGATGGAATGACCTTTGAAGAACCAAGTGTCAACCTGTTTACATTCAATAATCCTTATGGTGCTTGTAAGCGTTGCGAGGGGTTTGGTAAAATACTAGGTATAGACCCCGATTTAGTAATCCCTGACAAAAACCTTTCAATTTTTGAGGGAGCGATTGTTCCATGGCGTACTGATCGAATGAGTGAATGGTTGGCTCCTTTATTGAGAAACGGCATCCGTTTCGACTTCCCGATTCATAGAGCTTATAGAGACCTGACACAAGAACAGAAAGATTTGCTCTGGACAGGTAATTCTTATTTCCAGGGCTTGAATGCCTTCTTTGCCGATGTGGAGAGTCAGGTATATAAAGTACAATACAGAGTGATGCTCTCACGCTATCGCGGGCGTACAGATTGTCCTGATTGCCGGGGCTCTCGTTTGCGTAAAGATGCAGCGTATGTAAAGATTGGTGGTGTTTCTATTACCGATATTGTATTGATGCCTATCACTGATGTGATACAATTCTTCAAAAAACTGGAATTACCCGACTATCAACAAGGTATTTCTAAACGCATATTGATTGAGATTAATAGCCGGCTAGATTTCATGGAGCGGGTAGGTTTAGGTTATTTAACCTTAAACCGCTTGACTTCCAGCTTATCAGGTGGTGAATTTCAGCGCATTAAATTAGCAACATCCTTAGGTAGTGCGTTGGTGGGTTCTATGTATATTCTAGATGAGCCAAGCATTGGCCTACACCCAAGAGATACCCGCCGATTGGTTGGTGTATTGGAATCTTTGAGAGATTTGGGCAATAGTGTGGTGGTAGTGGAACACGAAGAAGAGGTAATGATGGCCGCTGACGAAATTGTGGACATTGGACCGGAAGCAGGGACCTTGGGTGGCAATCTGATTTTTCAGGGGAATTGGGAGGATATTATGAGGTTGAAAACAACCCCACGCCAGCGGGCGACCGTCCCTACCCTCCCCAACAGTGGGGAGGGAGCTACAACTTCTGACGAAGTTACTTTTGTTAAGTCTGATGGTACGGTGATGAGTAGAGGAAGTCATATTTATGCTGAGCCTTATTATCATACCAATCCGAAAGATTGGGAAACTCTTAAAAACTTTGCTAAAGAAAATCGTAAGAACCAGACGGAAGCTGAGAAATTACTTTGGGAAAGCTTAAGAAAAGAGAAATTAGGTTACAAATTCAGAAGACAACATACTATCGAGACTTTTATTACTGATTTTATATGTCTTGAAAAGAACCTGGTAGTTGAAATTGATGGCGATATCCATGAT
>CBIHRH010000327.1:0-6079 GCA_966212365.1 uncultured Emticicia sp.
TGATAAATCGTTTTTTTCGAAAGGTATTTTTATATTGACAATGGCGTCTTTCTGAAAGCCCATGTCTTTATTCAAAAGATAATGAATCTGCTTGCCAACCACTAAAGTAGCAATGATAAAAACCAAAGAAATAGTAAACTGAAAAACTATTAGGCCCTGTCTGTAAAACTCCTTGTTTTTACCTATGTTTTGAATACCTCCTTTCAGTGTTAAAACCGGTTGACCGGAAGCCAGAAGATTGGCAGGATAAAGCCCTGCTATTAGCAGTAAAAAGAAGAATATCCCAACAAAAAACAACCATATATCTGTTTGAAGTAGATTGGCGCTGATACCCTTAGGCAAAAAGGAAGAGAAAAGGTAAAGCGCAGGCCCTAGTAGTAGGAGAGAAAGTAATAAAGCTGAAACTGTTAGCAAGGTAGTCTCACCCAAAAACTGAAGAATGAGACTTTTTTTACTGCTTCCTAATACCTTCCGGATACCCACTTCCTTGGTTCTTTGGGCTGTCTGGGCAGTAGATAAATTAATATAGTTTACAGCAGCTATGACCAGTATAAATCCTGCGATAATCATTAATCCATATAAAACGGAGCGACTTGCTTTGCGCGAATAGGCATCAGTATAAGTAGCATTGAAATGAATATCTGCTAATGGCTGCAATTTCAGTTCAGCCTTCATACTACCCCCTGTTTTTATATTTTCCTTAGTTAATTTTGATAGCTGTTGTTGAATTTGTTCCGGGCTTACATTCGTATTAAGCTTCACAAAAACCTGTGAGTAGAAATCCCATGAACCCCAGTTCCCCAAATCAATATCATTTTTCAGGAAACTGTTTTTTACTGTAGCAAAAGAGACGAATTGACTGAAACCAAAGTCAGTATTTTTATCCCATGCTTTTACCACACCCGTTACGGTCAGGTGCAGCGAATCATTATAGATAATTTCTTTACCAATCAATTTATCCAGGGGTTCACCACTAAAGTATTTCTGTGCTTCTGTGTCAGAGATTACGACCTTAAAAGGCTCGTTGAGCGCAGTATTTTTATCTCCTGCCAACCAATTATATCGGAAGATGGAAAAATAATCGGGCTGGGCAACGATAATAGGTGAAGGAGTATCACGGTTGGGCATGGCAAAGACCAAAGTCGTTTTAGGGATACTTACTTTGGCATAATAATTATAAAACCCGGCAACGGTTTCTAAACCATTAACCTGCTGAGCCAGGCGAAGTGAAAGCGGAGATGGCACATAACCCATATAGTTCTGTTTGCCATCGATAATGGTAGTACTCACTATCCGATAAATCCGTTCTTTATCAGGGTGGAAAGTATCATGGTTCAATTCAAAGTTGGCTATGAGAAAGATAATCAGGCAGGTACTGATACCGAGTGTTAGTCCCAGAATATTAATACTGGTAGAAACCTTATGCTTGCGAAGATTTCTAAAGGCGATTTTAAAGTAATTGCTTATCATGATTTGTTCGAGTTGAGATGATTCGAACTTAAAATTAGGCTACCTAAAGGGTAATGGAGAAAAATGTGACGAAAAGCTAGAAATTTGTTTTGAATTAATAGGTCGGAGGAGTGCCTTAATTGAGTCTTGTAATTATTAAAATAAGATGATAACAGCTATACAACCGGATAAAATGAAAAAGGGAAGCATCCAGCGCCTCCCTTTTTCATTGTTCCATTCTACCTTCTCCCTGTTCCTTTCTCCTGATAAATCAAACCTTTGGTAATTCCCACGGAGCGCGATAGTTGGCTTTTAATAGTTTATTGCTTTCTGTATCATTACTGAACCGGCGTTTTTCGGCATCCCATTCCAGTTTCTTGCCTGTGCGGTAGGCAATATTGCCAAGTTGCGCTACTACGGCTGTATTTCTACCCATTTCTATTGTACAGTTAGGGTCTTTACGGTCTCTGATACATTCCAGCCAGTTTTTGGTATGTGCATCCAGGCCCGAATCCCAGCTTCTGCGGGCAGGAATTGGGGTCATCATATATTTGCCGTTATCTTCCAATGGTATTATTTTCCAGTGGGCTCTATTGATAGCAAGGATTCCTTTTTCTCCAATAAATGCTACGCCGGGTTCACTGACATCGTCCAGATAAGGGGAGGTACCCATACCCATAAACTGCTCCCATACCAGGCTGAAATTACCGAAATCATAAACAGTGGTTAAAGTATCAGGAGTTTCGGCAGCATCATTCGGGAAAGCCAGTTTACCACCGATAGCCATCACAGATTTAGGGTTCTGGGCATCCATACCTGCCAATACCATATCGAGCATATGCACCCCCCAGTCAGTCATTAATCCTCCTGCATAATCCCAGAAATAGCGGAAAGTACCGTGGAATCTGTTTTTGTTGAAAGGTCTTTTAGGTGCAGGTCCCAACCAACGGTCATAGTCAACGCCTTTGGGTGCTTCTGAATCAGGCACTACATTAAAATCACGTCCGTAATTTACATCTGCCCAGGCTTTTACTTGTCTCACCTTTCCAATCGAACCCGATTTTAATTCTTTCAAAGCATCTATCCAATGGCGGTCACTCCGTTGCCATTGACCCACTTGCAATACTCTATTATGTTTTCTCACCATTTTCACCATCAAATCGGCTTCTTCTACATTCAGCGAGATAGGTTTTTCTACATAAACATCTTTTCCGGCAGCAAGGGCGTCACAGGCATGTATACAATGCCAGTGGTCTGGCGAGCCTATCATCACAGCCTGTAGGTCTTTTACTTTGAGGAGTTCCCGGTGATCACTAAAGGTCTGTGGTTTATTGCCGAATTTCTTTTCTATTTCAACGGCTCTTGTAGCGAGTAAATCAGCATCTACATCACATAGAGCAACACACCTAGTATCAGCGTTTTTCAGAAAAGAATGCAGGTCGGCCCAGCCCATACCACGCACACCAATAAGCGCTACATTTACAAGATTGGCAGCGTTGGCTTGAGAAGTAGCTGCATGGGTTTCAATGAGTGGAGTAGATGCTATAGCGGCAGCTCCGATGGTAGTTTTACTGAGGTTTTTTAAAAATTTTCGACGGTCGTTTATCATAGGTAGGTATTGATTTGTTGAACCAAAAATAAAAAATTAAACTGAGAATCTTATAATATTTCCGGAAGAGTAGTGCGATTATATACTTATGCTGAAAATAGATATCACATCTGAATTTTTTCAATAGGTCTACTTTTTTAATGTTCTTGTCAGCAGGGGTTTCGGTTTGTCTGGTTTTTATTTACTTTGTTTTAAAATACAACGCAACTGATAAACAAAGCCAATATGAAAGCAGTGTTCTTCTATCTTATTTTCTATTCAGGTATCTTCGTAGCCTCTGCCCAGGTACCCACCATAAGCTGGGAGAAAAGCATCGGTGGTAGTAATACAGATAAAGTTGAAAAGATTATCGATACTCAGGATGGCGGCTATGCAGTGGTTGGTTACTCTTATTCAAACGATATCGATGTGCATTCAAATAACGGAGATTGGGATATTTTTGTCTGTAAAATAGCATTTAATGGTAGAATAGAATGGTCGAGATCTTTTGGAGGCATAGGACAAGACCAGGGCTTCGCAATACAGGAATTAGGCAATGGCGATTTTATCATTAGTGGTACAAATATTGGCTATGACCCCAACTTCCTGCCAAATTACGGACATACGGATATAGTTTTAATCAAGCTTGACAGCCATGGCAATTTGCTTTGGAAAAAGAATAAGGGGGGAACCAAGAATGATTTTTGTCGGGATATGATTAAAACAGCAGACGGGAATCTGATAATTGCCGGAAGCTCCGGTTCATTGAATATAGATGCGAGTGTCAATTATGGCAATACCGATTTCTGGATAGTGAAACTCGATACTGCGGGTACTATACTATGGCAAAAATCGTATGGAGGGCCTAATGAAGAATTGGCTTATTCAATAGTCGGAACAAACGATAGAGGCTTTGTGGTAGTGGGTCAATCGAGGTCTGAGATGGGTATAGTTGGCAATTACGGAGAAGCTGATGCTTTTGTTTTTAAAATAGATTCAGTGGGAAATGTGGCCTGGCAAAAACATTTTGGCGGCTCAGCTAATGATAAATTCCGGTCGGCGCTTCAATTGGCAGATAATAGTTTTCTTCTCATTGGTGACTCCTATTCTTTCGATTATGATGCCATTCAAAATCATGGACAAGGGGATAATCGGGATAGTTTTGTCGTGAAATTGTCAGTTGCCGCAGAAACAGAATGGATCAGGTGCTATGGTGGAAGTTCGGAAGACGATGCCCGAAAAGCATTTCAAACCTCCGACGGATTGATTGTGATTCTGAATCAGATTCATTCTCCTTCAAACGATGGGGACATCCAAACGATGTATGGAGAGGCGGATTTCTGGTTAACTAAAATTGATTTATCAGGGAATATTCTATGGCAGAAAAACTATGGTAGTTCGGGACATGAAGAGGCTACCTGTATGCTCTATACTCCAGATGATGGTTTTGTATTTGCGGGCAATGCTTACCCCTATATAGACCATGATATTACGCATGGATACGGGAATGATGATATATGGATAGCCAAATTAGTAAATCAGGAACATTGCCGCCACCATCTTGATTTATCGAAGACCGTTTACTACAATACAGCAGACTTTCAGGCACAAACGAAAATCAATTCTACAGTTAAAATCCTAAATGAGGGTTCATCTATCCATTATAAAGCTGGAGAAAGTATCCTGCTCAACCCAGGCTTTGAAGTAAAGACTGCAAATACTTTTGAAGCAACGATTGAAGGTTGTCAGCAGTAGTACTATCCGGCTGTTTTATTTTTTACGAATTCGCTTTTTACAAGTGCTTCCAATTCATCAAAATTATATTTAAGTGTAGATGCCGGAATATTGACAGGTGAGCCGGTAATTTTATGATTCGCCTCTACACCTTTCTTTGCAGCTCCACTTGCTTGCCGATTAATGTATTCTTCTGGCTTAGTAACCATAATTACCAGAAATTTCTGATTAAATACTTTATTAGTCTTTATTTCCTTAATATCACTCCAGGGGATATGCCCTGCCGGAACGCCGGTAGAATTGTCGGTAATACCTGTTTTATCAATAATTAATCCTGGGGCATTATCATTTAATTTTTTGACCATTACAAAAGCCGCAAGACCAAAAACAGCAATAGATAAAATGCCAATGCTTAAAACAATGGTAGGATTACCCAATAAGCCATTTTTAAAAGATTCAGGCTTGGCAACAAACCAGATACCAATGCCAACAAAGGCTACAGCACTAATCAATAAGAGAATAAGTTTTTGTTTGTTTAGTGGAATCTCAATTGGGTATTCGGAGGTTTTCATAAAATTTTCTTTAGTGTTTAAGGTAATCAGCTAAAATTAGGGCATTCATTTGGAATTAGCAAATAAGTCTAAAGAACCTGCCTGGAATTTTATTTAAGCATTTGAATGGCCAATTATTTACGTATATAAATAAATTTGCATCAAATCAGTAAATCTAGTAGCTTTCGCATTCAACCTAATTTCTATAGAAAATGATTAAACAATATTTGAAAAGACCGGCCTCTTTGATAGTCATTATGACTATTTTATTCTCGTGTGCAAAAGAGACTAAAACAATAGCTGATACCAAATTGCCAATTGTGGGTACATGGAAATTGCAGACAGGTACACTGATTAAAAAAGGAGATACAACTATAACAGACTACACTAAGAATTTATCATTCATCAAAATAATCAACGATACACATTTTAGCTTTACCAACCATGATCTGAATCATGGGAAAGACTCAACGACTGCGGCGTTTTCTGCAGGGGCAGGTACCTATACGCTAAAAGATAATAATTATACCGAACATCTGGAATATTGCAATGCCAGAGAATGGGAAGGACATGATTTTACTTTTACCATCGAAATCAAGAATGATACCTTGATACAAAAAGGCATAGAAAAAGTAGAAAGTGCTGGTATTGAGAGACTGAATATCGAAAAATATGTAAGGATAAAGTAGCAAATTATTGGCTAATACTTTAACGTAGAATAGAAGAAAAATCTCTTTACATTCATATTACTTTATGT
>CBIHRH010000328.1:0-6067 GCA_966212365.1 uncultured Emticicia sp.
AATGGCGCTCGATTGTGATGCAGGAAGATGCCAGAGCTAAATTTGCCATTGACCAGTATTGCTCAACCGAATTTAACCGATTGCTGGATTATTTTTATGGCCACAATAGCAGTGAATACGGCGCTCCAAAAGGTGCCCTTTCTGGTGGTCACCTTTCCGGTCACAGTAGCAATGGTCACAGCGCTTCATCAGGGCTTGATGCCCGTAAGGGATTTCTGCTGATGGGGCCAGTGGGTTGCCGGAAAACGTCGATGATGCAGGCATTTCAGAATAATCCTTTTGCGTCGTTTCGCATCATCGAAGCGCAGGAAATGGTGCAGGCCTACAAAGAAGTAGGTGACGCGGCCTTTAACTATTTTCATGTTACGGATAAGCGTAACAAATTCGGTCATGAATCATACGAAATCTGCATTGATGAAGTGGGCCGCGAAGAGCGGCATGTGATAGCCAAAGGTGCTTCATACGCCTCAACCCATATCAATTTTATAGAAGAATACATTTTCAGACTCTACAAAAGCCCACGGCGGTTGCATCTGATTACTAATGCCACCAGTTATGATGATCTGGTAAAGACCTATTCGGAGGCCGCTGCAAGTAGGCTTTTAAAGTTGTTTAATGTAGTGATTTTTCCGGAGAACAGCCCGAATTATCGGTTGGTGTAAAGTTTGTGACGCGAACTTCCAGTTCGCGGTTATTTACGAATGTGGTAAAATTAAGCAGGTGGAAAGTGGTGCAATGCGGCACAGTGGAGTCTCCTTTCTTATGCATATGAGAGACTCGACCAGGGAAAAAGTTTTTTTAGGGTTATGTAAAGACATTGTTTTATATCCTCAATCGAAGTGCTGGTTAAATAAAAAGATTTATCTTTGTTTATGGCACGAGTTTGCCAGACCAATGTTTATCAGATAATCAATAACCAACTATTCAATGGAAACCATCACAGATTTTAAGATTACACGCATGAGCCTTCAACTCATTGTAGCTGAGCTTGAAAGTGCTATTGAATTTTATACAGAAAAGCTCGGCTTTAGTATTGATTTTCGCTATGAGGATTTTTATGTGGGTATTATTAAAGAGGAACATTCAATACATCTGAAACATGGTGAACCATCGCCTGAGAAAAGACAAAATAATCGGGTAAATGAACATCTGTCCATGATGTTTTCGGTAAGAGATATTGAGACTGTGTTTGACCACCTCAGTGCAAAATCGGTGGATATGGTACAGCCTTTGCGAGAAATGCCTTATGGTAAAGAATTCTATATTGCCGACCCCGATGGCCATCTTATTGGATTCATAGGTCAGGAATAGAAAGCTGCCTGGTGCTGTAGGGGTTCAAAATGGGGACGCCTAGTCTTTGAACCCCTACAAAAGCTTCATCTTACCTTTCAGCTTCTTCTGAAATATCTCCGGAGAATCGTTTCCTGTGATATCTAAACGCTGTAATTCATACACATCGCGAAACGACCAGTTCAACCGATTGCCTATTCTGAAAGCCATCACAATATCTAATGCCTGCATTTTTTCCTTCATCTGCCGGAGTACCATTCTGTTTTTGGGACGTCCTCCATAGGGATAGGCAAAAGCAGGTACAAATGGCAAGTCATTCTCCAGAAAATAGTGAATATTCTTTTGAAGGTCGCCTGTTATGGCATCAATCCCTAGTGTTTTATAGTTCTGGTGGGCATGAGAATGCAGCCCAAAAGAGATAAGGTCAGGATTTAACGACTTTAGCTGATTAATGGTCATTAAATCGTCGGCTTCGTTATCCCACGAGCTTTTCTGGCCAACATATTTTGTTGGTAGAAAAATAGTGGCAGGGGTATGGTATTTTTCCAATAAGGGATAGGCATACCGCAAGTTGTTCAGATAGCCATCATCAAAAGTGATAAAAACGGCCTTAGCTGGTAATTCTGTTTTTGCTGAAATACTGGATAAGAGGCGCTCTAAAGGGAGAACCTCATAGCCATCCGATTGTAGAAATTGTAAGTGTTGTTCTAACTGAGCAACACTTACAGTTAAATCATCGGTATGATAGGGCAAGACTTTATGATACATTAAGACGGAGAAGCCTCTCTGCGAAGCCATCCTGAGATATAACCAAAGCGCACAACCGGATGCGGCAGCCATTAAAATATATATCATCGAAGCTCAGATCTAAAGTTTTCGTTATTAATCTCGTGTAGTTTAATGTACTTGATAGTGGTGCTTACAGCTTGCCCGAACGACCAGACAAAACCCCGATAGCCGTTCAGGAAATTTAATCGCACCAGGTATTCAATAAAGAATTTCACCGGAAACTTGGTCACTATTTTCAGCACAGATACCTTTTTATCTGCTTTGTACAATTCCACTGCCCCTTTGGTAGTATAGTTGTTTATTTTGTTCAGATAATCGCTCACATCCGCATAACTATTATGTAGCACATGGTTTTTGAGTATGCCCTTTTTGCCATTCAATACCACGTCTTCATGAATCTCACGGTCGTTATAATTGCCGTGGTTTCTGTTAAACAGCCGAAGATGAGGCATTTTGTTTTCGCGTCCGAACCTGAGAGGTTTTCCCAGGAAAATCAGGGTATTAGGAACCATAAAACCCTCATAACCGGGATTCTGGAAGGCATCCAGAATCTCTTCTCTTAACTCATCACTCACTACCTCATCCGAATCTACAATAAAAACCCAGTCGTGTTTGGCCTTCGAAACTGCATAGGCCTTTTGTTTGCCAAAACTATCAAATTGGCGGTAGAGAAAATTTGCCTGGTACTTTCGGGCAATGGCTTCGGTTTCGTCGGTGCTGCCGCAGTCCAAAACCAATAATTCATCGGCCCAATCGGCCACAGATTTTAATACACCATCTAAGGTGCGGGTATTATTTAGGGTAAGGGTAATAATTGATAACGGAATTTTATTGGTAATGTTCTGCATATTTCACACGGGTAATAATTATACATAGTTTGACATTTTTTAGGTGTGGAAATACATAGCAAATCCATCTATACAACTCATGTATGATAGTATGCGTAGAATAAACTATTAAGAGGAATATCCCCGGTCAGAAACAATAATGCATTCGATAGCGGCACTGTTAAACCAGCGACTATGGCTTTAGCGCATTATCGTTACCGATAAAAACAAGAATAAACAACCCGGCAAAACAGATTACCAGGAAATAGTTCTCCAAATGGCTAACTGCTTGATTTGAGGGCCGTGAATGGGCGGAGATGAGCACCTCTCTCGAAGAGAAGGGGAAATCAGGAGTAAATTCTTCATATGGTTACGTTTAAATAATAGGATAGTAATACTTATAATGACAAATGTAATTAACAGAATTTAAATTGGGTAGAAAAATAATTAATAAAATATTAAATGTTGAGATATGGTGTCAAATTATGTTGGTCTGGCTTTGACACAGGTTTGTGTGAACCTATTTTAGAATGAGATATAAAGCAGATAGGGGGTTCATAATTTTTAAACCCTATCTGATTGAAACCTCCCATCACCATTTCGCTCTGTTGAACGACAATTCTATCATTGCCGGATTACATATATGCAATGATGATTGGAAGAAAAACGAAAGGCTTTAAAACGAATTAAACGGGCTGCTGTAAGCACTATCCGAAATCAAAACAGGAGCTTTCTGCAATCTTAAGAAGTGGGTTATTTGAAGAGAAATAGTGCTGTGTGAAAACCAGTAATGGCTGTCAATATGCATCTTTTTCCCGACAACAAATAAGTCAGAAAAATGTTTGAAGAAAATTTGGTAATAATTTGGTAATAAAAGAATATTTGCATATATTTTGCTCAAATGTAAATAGAAACTGACTGGTACGATTTTTTGGTATTTATATACGTAAAAAATTCGACACAATGAAAAAGGATCATTCAAACAAACGGGTTTCCGATACGGTTCTTTATTCGTATCTGATATGTGCGTTGTGCACTGCTGGCTCTTACTTTATTTTCGAAGGTAAATTCTTCGAATTAACGTTGCAAATTTCAATTCTGGCTTTTTTGCTGATTTGCACCGTAACGGCTTTAAAAATATCATCGATTGACAATTTCTATTTTCCCCCGGTAGAGATACCGGTATCAAATAAACGTTGGCAAAAATGTATAGAATGGTGGAGCAATTTATCAGATGATGAATTGATGTTGAATATCCGCAAGCTAAAGGCAATTAACCAAAAAAATGCCGACACCCTCCTAAGGGCGTTCGAGCATTCAGAACTTTTTGAAAAGTGCTCAATTATCAAGCGGGCGATTAATTAAAATGATGTATTATAGATTGAAAAGTCCACTCCTATCGGGGTGGGCTTTTTTTGTTTTGGAATTGAGAATTACTTAAGTAAAAAATTGATGGCTACTCCTGTAAGAATAGCAATAGCATAACTCATCATTGTTCCAACTAATACGTATTCACTTCTCAAATCACTATTATGATCTGCAAATCTGATGATACTTTTTCCGGTTATTAAAAAACCAATGGCTTCGTATTGATCAAATAAAACAAGAGTAAGAATAATTATTCTTTCAAATTGTCCTATTAGTTTTCCGCCATGTTCGCCAGTTGCTTGAGTGCTTGCATTTTGCGTATTTGTATTTTGGGTATTTGTAGCCGGAATGCTTTGAGTAATAAATTTAATTAAGAATCCTACCGGATAAATTAGCCAGATGTATCCCAATAGTAACAAACTGAATTTATAATTCGTAAAAGGTAAAGAAATAATTTGTATTATTTTATCCATCAAATTGAAATGCCAAAACCATGTACCTGCTATAACAATCAAATGGAGTGCCTGATCAGCTATAAATAATTGCTTATCATTATTGTTTGATTTTAACTGAATTTTAAGGCCATCGGTTATCCAATGCAGTATTGTTATTATCAGACTTATTTTCCATAATCCACTCAACAGAAAAGTAACTATAAATAAGATACCGATATGGTATCCCATTTCTCTTGAAAACCACTTTTTGTTTTGCACCATTTTATCAGTTTGTAAAATAAAGTCACTGATAATATGAGCCAATAATAATCTTATCAATAGGTTCCCTTGTTCTGTAGAAAAAAGATTTAGTTCATTATTCATTTGAGTAAATTTTTTCGAATCGTTTTAGCATAGCATCAATAGCATTCCAATTTCCACTATTACTGCGATGATTAACGGCTGATTGGTCAATACTTAATTTCTTTGCTATTTGTACTTCTGTAAGGCCACGTAATTTATGTTGAATAACTTCACATTGCAAAGCGGTTGTTTTAGAAATGATTGCGTCTAATAGAATACATTCGGCTTGTAATTCGTCATTAAATGTATCGTTGGTGGCTATAGCTAAATAGTGTTTTTTGCTTTTCATATTATCCAATAATTGACCGGACAACTCAAAAGCCTGTCCGCTGGATGTACCTAGTCGAGATGAAATTAAATCAATTTCGCCAATACCAATAGCAATTCTTGCATCAAGAACTTTACCCTTATTAAAACTCCTGATGAATGTTTTTTGTAATAGTGCTAATTTTAAGCATTGAACGGGTTTTTTTACCAAACATTGAAAACTATCGCCGCGAAAAATTTCTCCCTTTGTTTCAAATTCGGGTTCTAAGCCATTCAGAAATTCTTCAAATTTACTTAAAAGCAGCTGCCTTTTGCCAACTTCTATAATTGTTGAGTTTACAATGTCGCCAGTAATAACTCCTTGTTGCATAATAATTTTAATTGTATACAATATTAGCTATAAACCTAATAATATACAAATATTAGCTATAAACCTAATAATATATAATTATTAGCCTCAGGGCTAATAATGTGCAAATATTAGCCTCAAGCCTAATATTGATAAGTGATGTTTAATTTCAGATAGAACAGAATTGTTGTCTAAACCTTATACAAAAAAAACACCACCCCAACCGGGGTGGCTTTTTCTGATAACCCAAAAAGTAAAAAGCTATAAAAACTTTCGTTTTTTTCTGGCGCTTGCTAAATCCTTTTCTAATTCTAATACTCTAGATTCTAAATTGGCCCTGTCCTGATTGATGCTGATGACACTATCGCGCATCACTTTAA
>CBIHRH010000329.1:0-6048 GCA_966212365.1 uncultured Emticicia sp.
GGCTAAGATTGAAGCAAGAGGAGTTGAGTTTACAGAAATTAGAGATTATTTAGCATGGTTATATGATTATATTGTTGATATTGATAGGTTTTTGTTAATAGAGGATAATAGATATGATTCAATTTTTAAAATTGAAAATTCACTGACTTTTGATAGACAGTTTATCTTAGAAACTTTACAAAGAATGGATATTTTTAATATGAAATTAGGTAACAACCTCCATATTAAAAGTCAGCCTTTAACATATTTTTTATCTACTAAATCTAATGATGAAAATTTTTTAGTAGAGTTAAAAGAGGAATATAAAAATACATTGGATAGTAGTATATTATTTTTTGCAGGGACACATTTTATTGGACAAATCCAAGGTAAGATTAATAGTATTTTGGAAATTGTTTTAAGTACAATTATAGATATAGAAACAATCTATGTGAAAAATTTAGAAACCTCTAAATCGAAGAAAATCATAAAGGATAAATTATTACAAATAGAAAAAAGTAAAATACAGTCTCCAATACAGTCTCCAAAATCTGTTTTTCTACGAGATCACTATCGCGAAAAAGAAGAAAAAATTTATGAACTCTTAAAACGTAATATTGAGCAGGAAATTGATGAAGTACCACCACTAATTAATATTCTTTTAAAATCACTTAAAAAAGTACAAGGGCTAAGAGGTCACTTACTCCCAGGTGAAAAAGCTAGAACTAAAATGACAGCTGAATTTATTGAAAAATTTATAGCTAAGGATGAATCGGGTTATGGTTTTTCAGAGAATTTAAAAACTGTAGGAGAAACTGATATTATTATAGAAACTATTGAAGGTGATGTAGTTTCAATTTGTGAGGGCTTTAATTTAAAGAACAGTTTGGACAAGAACATTATCAATCGGCATATAAATAAACTATTTACCTATGATGTAAATGGTTTGAAGGAAAATTTCATTATAGTTTATGTCGATTCTAATAATTTTTCCGACCTATGGGAAAAGTATTATTTATATATTACCACAGTACCAACTCAATATAAGTTTACTGAAATACATAAGGTATCACAAGAAACATTAGAACTACCAGTGAATATTAAATTGTGTAAATTAACTTATTTAAGTAATAATAAAAATGTTCATATTTATCATTTTTTTGTTGATATGAAAGAGAATAAAGTAAAATAATATTATATATCAGTTGTTTTTTTAAGTTCACATAAGAAATGTAGTATTTATTTAAGTATTTAAATCTTAGTTCTTTCTGTTTTAGTCAAACCGAGTTGTATAATTTCATCGCATACTTTTTGATATTCATTATAAAAATCAATTTTTTCAAAGGAAGCATTTATTACATCATTTACTGTAATATTTAAATCTAACTCTGCAATAATTTCTGGAAATTCGGCGCCAATATTTTTTGTAATTAAAGCTGCCAATTCACATAATAAAACCATTTCATCATGTGAATTAGGTATCTCAAACTTTACTTGTACTTTCTGGTCACTGAATATTGAATTTCTATCTTTTAATCTAAGATTATGAGCTAAAACTGTATTTCTATAATCTTTTAAATGTTTCCACTTATTAATTCTTTTAATTACTGGTTTTATTTGGCTTCTAAACTTATGAATTCTATTTTTAAGAATTTCACAATTATTTGGGGTAAACTCACCATTATATTCGTCTAAAAAAGAACAAATTAATATTAATATATAGTCAGATAAATATGCATTGTTGAGAAGAAAATGGGGGAATTTATTAAAATGTCCAGTTCCCCAAACTTGAGAACCAAAGTTTACGTGCAATTCTACATTCTTATCAACAACACTTAATATGCCAAATACTTTTGTAAGTATATGCATCATATTTTGATAAGATGTAATTATATTTTTCATCAATCCTCCGACTTAAGGTCTTCAATAGCAGAGCTTATTTCAGATAATCTTTCATTGATATTCCCTGAAACGGAGTTATAAGAATAACCTAACGAAATAGCAATAGCTTCTAAACCATTTGGCCCAGAGGAATTTATTACAAATCCAGCCTTTAGAATTTGATTTCTTTGCATTTGGATTGCTAAAGATAACCTTTCAAAATCTGTCAATTTTGGATAGTCTAACTTCAAGCCTTTTTCTATTGTGTTTATGCTTTCGTAATCGTTGATAGAGTCCATTAATTTAAATTTGAGTTATAATTTATAAATTTGTTAAAACTTAAGATAATTTTAAATGTATTTAGTGTAAAAATAGGGATTATATCAATTCCATGAAATAAAACAAATAGAAATTCTATAATTAAAATATGCACTCACTCCTCTCCCAAATAAAAAACTGCAAAACATGCGAACAGCATCTGGTAGGAGGGGTCAATCCGGTAGTAGCGGCAAGCACCGAGAGCAAAATCATAATAGTAGGCCAGGCACCGGGTAGAATCGTGCACAACACGGGTATTCCATGGAATGATAAGAGTGGAGATAACCTGCGGGCGTGGTTAGGTGTAGACAAAGAAACTTTCTACGATACCAACCTCTTTGCCGTAATACCGATGGGCTTCTGCTACCCCGGCACAGGCAAAAGCGGAGACCTACCCCCACGCCCCGAGTGCGCCCCATTATGGCACCGCCAATTATTAGATAAAATGCCAAATGTAGAGCTCATGTTACTGGTAGGCCAATACGCCCAGAACTATTACTTAGGGGCGAGCGTCAAAAACACCCTCACCGAAACTGTCCGGCATTATCAGGAATATCTACCCAGGTTTTTTCCTTTGCCGCACCCCTCACCAAGAAACAACATCTGGCAAGCCAAAAACGAATGGTTTGGCAGAGAGGTATTGCCGGAGTTGAAAGGTGTGGTAAACAGAGTACTATATACGAAAACCCCAGTCTTATAATTGTAGAATTATCATCGATAATAATCCAGAAGCATCTTTCTGAAAAACAACTCATACTTGGCCTGTACAAAATTCGATTTAGCTCTCTCCAGATTCAGCCGGAAATTATTCAGTTCAATGGCATGAATCAGCCCTTCAGTGAATCGCTCTTTCGCCGAATCAAACGCCACTTGTTGCGTATTTAGTTGCCGTTTCGCACTGCTCAGTTTCTCTTTAGCGATGGTCGTTGCCAGATACGCCTGTTCAATCTCCTGTTTCAGTTGTAGCTTCGATTGAGATAGTTGCGTATCAGCTATTTGCTGACCAATCAGCGCATTGTTTATTCTGGCCCTTACCTGTCCGTTACTATAAATCGGTATATTTACACTCAATCTTGCATTCTGATTCAGATTGAAATTCAACTGATTAAAATAATTATACTCTTTCGATGCTGCACTTGAATACGCCGTCCCCATGCCCGCACCAATTGAAACACTCGGATATTTACCCGCATGCGCTAACTTGATACCCACTTTTGCACTCTGAAATCGCAATTCAGCATTCTTTATAAGCGGCTGATTAGTAACCCCCATCAACAACGTCTGCAAATAAGACTCATTCACCGAAATCACCTTCTCATCAAACGGAATCGACTCCACTTCCGGCGACTCATAATCCGGGAAAGCCATCAGCTGAGTCAATGAAAGCTTGGCCAGCTCAATACTGTTTCGTGCATTCAGAGCATCAAATTCTGCTGTGGCCAATTGCGCATCCAGGTCTATTAAATTGGTTTTGGGCATATTGCCTTCTTTTACCAGCTCTTTCACTCTTTCTAACTGCGTTTGCAGATTTATCACCTGTTCCTGAGCAATTTTCCAGAGTTCCTCATTCATCAGCACCTGCATATAAGCAAGCGTAATGCGGTTTCTTAACTCATTTTTCCCCCTTTGCAAGTCCCATCCATCCGCCTGCACATTATATTCATTTTGTATAACCTGATTCTTCAACGTAAACCCGTTAAAAACTACCACATTAGTGCCCAGGCCTACGGAATTAGACGAAACCGTATGCTGAATAAAATCATTCGTAAACGGGTCAATACTTCTACCGGAACTGATACCCTGCGAAAACGACCCCGATAGACTCGGATAAACAGCCTGTTTCGACTGACGAAGCGCATTCTCCGACTGCCTGATTTTCAACGATCGCTGCTTCAGGTCAAAATTTTGTTTATAAGCATAATCAATACACTGTTCCAAACTGAATTTTTTCTGCGCCGACACCCCCGACACAAAACAACAACTGAAAACTATGTAAATAATTCTTCGGCAAAACATAGGGTAGTAGTTAACGTTTCATCGTCTTTCTTATATCATAAAATAGCTTTTCTATCAATTTCAGATTCTCAGTAACTACCTCACCAGAGGCAGTCATCCCATTTCTGAAAGGCAGTTTTTTATTGGCAGATGTCACTAAACCATGCGGGAAATTAACTCTCACCAGATACGCCGTATCTTTCGGTATATCCGAAATATAAGATATTTGCCCTTTCACCGTCCCAAATTCCTGAAACGGATAACTCTGAAACTTCACAATCACTTCCTGATTCTTCCGCACTTTACCGAAATTATACTGCCCCAACAGCATCTCACCATGATACCCGGTGCCATCCGGTAGAATATACAATAATTCCTGCCCGGCTTTGAGCATCTGATTCTCCTGCAAACTGGTCACAAAGTTAACTTTTCCTGCCATCGGCGCCACGGCAATGTATCGCTGCTTCCAGGCTTCAATATCACTCTTTAGCGAATTAATAGACTGAATCAGATTATTCTTTTGCTCCGTAATCGTTTTGTCCAGCTCTATCAACTCCTGTTGCTTCTGATTCTGGCTCATCGAATTATTATCCAACGACCCTTTCGCCTGTTCAAAAGCCTGTTTCTTGCTTAAATAGCGGCTCTGCGCATTGCGGGCGTCCTGTTTCGATACAAACCCTTTATCGCTCAGTCGTTGCTGGCTCTGCGCCTCTTCATAGGCCATTTGCAGGTCTTTTTCCTGCAATTCCAGTTGCGCTCTGGTATTTTGCTGAATACTGCTTAACGTATGAATGTCTCTGTTCACAGCCCCTTTCTTTTTCAGATAAGCCCCATCAGTCATCGATGATTGCGAGCGCACCAAGGCTTCCTGAAAAGTCTGATACGGTTTTTGCAATTCACCTAGCGCAAAGAACAAAGGAATCTTCATCCGGTGGATACCCTCAAAATCATTAGCAACTGATAAGGCAATCAATTGATTAATACTACCCTCCAGACTAAGTACTTCTTCAACATTCGCCGTACTTTCCATATATGCCAGATGTTCTCCCTGCTGTACAAATTGTCCTTCAGTTACCAGTAATCTGGTTAAACGCCCCTCCATTTTAGTATTTACCGATTTCGGAGCATTATCCGAAACCACTTTCATCGACGCACCCACCAGATCAGGATACTCCACAAACCAGGCAACACCTAATAGAATGAGTAAAACGAAGAAAAAAACACTGATACCCCAACGAACCAACCACGCTGGCGGCTGATTCAGTACCTCATCCACCTGGGTATTCCTCAACTCCGGCATCCGATAATTATTATCATTGCCGTCGCCATCATTACTCATTAAAGGAGGTTCAGGAGGTACAACAGGAGTTTCGCTGATTATGTCAACCGCAGGCACACCTTTGCCTCCCAGCAATTCCATCAGATTTGTTCTGAGCAACTTTTCAGATATTTCTTTATTGTTTTCCATCAATTTCCCAATTCTAACTGGTTTTTCACTAACTCAAAGTATTTTCCATGCCTTTGCGAGAGTTCCCGATGCGTGCCAATCTCAACAATTTCTCCCTTTTCCAGAACCACAATCTGGTCGGCATTTTTTACAGTACTCAGCCGATGCGCCACAACAACTACCGTCCGGCCTCTAAAAAACGCATCCAGATTCTGCATAATCACACTTTCATTATTCGCATCTAATGCATTCGTCGCTTCATCAAAAAACATAAAATCAGGGTTTTTATACACCGCTCTGGCAATCAGCAATCGTTGCTTCTGGCCCTGACTAATCCCATTCCCCTCAGCACCTATTTTGGTATTATAACTCAACGGCAACTCCTCAATAAACGACTGAATATTGGCAACCTTAACCGCATGCAGCAA
>CBIHRH010000330.1:0-6039 GCA_966212365.1 uncultured Emticicia sp.
TTGCTTATGTAGCATCACACGATTTAAAAGAGCCGTTGCGCAAAATCAGGGCATGTAGTGGTATCCTGATGAAAAGACATTATGAAGCACTCAATCAGGATGGGCAGGAATCGCTTGATAAGATAGATAAATCGGCCGAAAGGATGCAGTTATTGATTGATGATTTACTGACTTTCTCCCGTACGGTGAATCATCGTGACCAGGAATTTGAGATAGTTAATCTGAATGAAATATTGGAAGAAGTAGAAAGCGATATTTCAATATCTATTGATGAAAAGAAAGTGAGAATTATTACTGAAGAACTCCCGGTTGTATTAGGATTTTCATTTCAGCTCAAGCAACTCTTTTATAATTTACTGAGTAATTCAATCAAGTTTGCCCAAAAGGGTGTGGCTCCGGTCATTGAAATCACTTCAGAAGAAATGTCAGGAAAAGATATTTTCTTTATTGAGGGTATCAGAGAAGAAAACACGTTCTACCATCTTTGTTTTCAGGATAATGGCATTGGCTTTGAGCGTGATTATGCCGAAAAGATTTTTGTCATTTTTCAACGTCTGCATGGTCGTCAGGATTATGAAGGCACCGGTATTGGTTTAGCCATCTGCAAGCGGGTAATGGGCAATCATAATGGCTTTATATTTGCCGAAGGTGAGTTGGGCAAAGGCGCCAAGTTTCATCTCTTCTTCCCGAAGACTCCAAATCTGGTGAATAATAATCAGATACAGAAGCTTCTTTCTGTTTAATATCTTATTTGCAATTTAAAATTTGCCACAATGTACTCCAGGTCCACTATGTTTCACAATTTTTAAATAGTGTAACATAGTGTTACCCTTGTGTACATTGTGGCAATTATTACGCGAGAACATTATCTGTTTCATCATGTCCTGTCCTCAATTCACATACTCCCATAAATCACGAAAGGCCGCTAAAAGCGGCCTAATGTGATTCAAAACAATTCTACTTCAATATAAATGTGTTTCTATTCTAAATAGATGTAACACATTTTTTTCATGGCTATTTTATATATGTAAGAATAAACAGGATTACAAACCTAATAATGTACTGACTGAAATAGACAGATTGACGTCAGTGCTTGATTTGACAGCAATATTTGATAAGTCAATGCTGTTTTTGCTGGTCAGATTCAACAGACCTATCAAACCGAATATGCCGCCGGTTGGTTTATTATAAGAAGCACAATGCACTTCATAATCGCCTTGTTCTAAAAAGGCCGCTTTGAAATTTCCGTTCGCATCTATCTTGGTACTTGTAATAGCATTTTTGAACTGAATTTTGCCATCACCCTGCCCTTGTGTTTCAGTGCTTTGGTTGAAAGTACCCTTTTTGTATACATACACAACCACATTTCCCATAGTATTGGCATTGTAGTTATCTATTTTACCTGTGATATTTCCTGCCGAAGTGCGTTCCACTAAGCGGATAGATGATTGTAGTTCACCATAACTTACAAACGAATAAGTTGTCTGGCTACCTGATGTTTCACTCTTAACAGCTTTGCGTAAGTCAAAGTCGAGTACAATATCTGTGGTGGTACCTTCCTTGACAATGAATTCTTTGGTGGTTAAATCAATTGAATTTTGTGCACTTCCCGTTAATTGTAATTTCTGCTTGGTGTTGTCGGCCTTTTGCACATAACAACCCGGCGCTGCGCCCGACTGGTCTTTTTCGTAATCCAATACCAAAGTAATCTTATTAAAAGTACCAGCATTGAAATTCCCATCACCTAAACTTGACGAATTACCATTTTGCAGTTCCAATAGATTGACAGTTTTAGGACCTTTAAAACCGTCAAATGTTTTCCCGTCTACTTTAATTTCTGTTACTGTTACAAAAACAGCTTTTACATCAGGAGAATCAATAGGGGAATCAGTAATACTAACTTTCAATGTACCACTTGAATCAGGATCCGGGTCGTTAGTAGAATCTTCACAAGACATCTGGAAAAAACCTAATGTACCAATAAGCACGGCACTAAAAAACATTCTTGAAACTTTCATAAAATTTAGGAATTAGTGAAAAAAATAAACTGAAAGGTACAAGTCTGTTCATACGTATATACATCAATTTTAGGTAATCTGACATGGTTAGCTAAATGTCATACTAAAAACTTCATTCCACTATCAATACGCTGATTTGTTTAAGAAGAATGTAGATTTTATTCCCCACAATTCAACAAAATTTCTACAAACCGACTTTAATATTGAGCTAATACATATAATGGAACAGGATTTTAACGTCTATATACGATAACATACTTTTTTAAACCACTTTTAGCGCTTCGGCGAACCAATTATTATAATGCGTAAAATACTATTGTTAACGGGTTTCATGAGTCTTTTAGGATTGACTGCTTCTGCACAAAGTGCCTATAAAGTAGGCGTAGGTGTCAGGCTGAATTACGGATATGGATTGAGTGTAAAATATAATATGACTCAGAAAAAATCGGTAGAAGGGATTGTATACACGCGTTGGAGAGGTGTTAATATTACGGGCTTATATGAGATTCATGCCCCGGCTTTTAAAACAGCCGGATGGCGTTGGTACTATGGGGTAGGCGGACATATAGGATTCTGGAGAGATGGGCCAAGATATGGAAATCCCTGGTTTGATAATTATAATGCCTATACTGTTATTGGCGCAGACGGGATACTGGGTTTAGAATATACATTCAGAGAAATACCGCTCAACCTGAGTGTCGACTGGAAACCTGCCATCAACTTGATTGGCTATCAGGGACTCTGGCTCGACGACGTAGCTGTAACGGCCCGGTTCGCAATAAAATGAGAAACTGTTTGAGTTAATATTGTTTTGTTCAAATAGTTTCTAAATCCACATAAAGATATCTGGGCTTTCACAACCACGATTATGCACTTGCCCAGCCCATGAATAAGCCACCAAGAATAATTAAATAAACAGGCACAAACCGGGTCTGTAATAAAATAAAGGTCAGGACGATAGTCATAACAGATACTAAATCCACATACATAGGTTGAAAAAGAGAAAATGCCGCCGCAGCCGTAAGGCCAGTACTGGCGGCATTTATGCCCTCCAGTGAAGCTCTTATGCCACGATATTTTTTTAGCTGATCCCAGAAACGAATAACAAAGAATATCAGAAAAGTGCCTGGCAGGAAAATGCCGACAGTTGCTACAAAGCTTCCTAACAATTCGCCACTTATCCCCCAATCTCGCATGGATAAAGTACCTACAAAAGATGATATGGAGAAAACAGGGCCTGGGGCAACTTCTACAATGGCTAATCCGGATAGGAACTCATCAGCGGATAAATAATGCTTAAACTTCACAAACTCATTGTAGAGAAGCGGTTTAAGGATATGCCCACCTCCGAAGGTCAAGCTACCATTACGATAAAAGTTCTCAAATAAACGAATAGGTAGAGAATGGGTAATTGCTCCTAATGCTGCTGAAAATAACAATACGCCTAGCCACAAAAAGAAATTCCCCCACTCTATTCTGATAGGTTCTTTCTTCATTTTTTCCTGCTCTCCAAACTTTAATGCAGTGGCAAGACCACCCAACAAAATCCAGATTGGGGTAATATAAGGTGATGGAAAAAAGTAGCCGGCAATAGCCGCTATTACCATCAGCAATACACTTATTTGCGTTTTTATTACCTTCATACCTATTGAAAAAGCGGCAAATATAATGAATGCCACTCCCATTGGTTTGATAAAACGAGTAAGATTGGCCAACTGCCCCTTTTCAATATAGGTAATGCCCAATGCTGCAAGTGTCATCAGAATAGCACCGGGTAATACCCAGATAAGAAGTGTGATATAAGCAAGATTAGCCCCGCCTAAGCGGAAACCTAAAGCCGTGATAGTCTGGGTGGAAGTAGGGCCGGGTAGAATCTGGCAAAGCGATTGCAGTTCTAATAATTCGGCCTCTGTTAAATAATTTCTCTTTTTTACGAACCTATCCAGAAACATGGTCAAATGCACTTGCGGCCCACCGAAGCAGGTCAGTGCAAGAATCATGACATCTTTCAAAAAAATGATGTATCGAATCTGGCGGGTTTTTCGCATCAAATCTACTCGATTTTTTTTGTGTGAGTAAAGAAACTCAATATAGCACAGAAAAACCAGATTTCCTGTGCTACACGTATTTTTTTGGCTATGAACAGTTATTTTTTCAAGCCCAACTCTCTTAGCCGTTCATCAAGAAACTCTCCGGCTGTCATATTTTCATAACGACGAGGGTTATTTGCATCGATACAACTATCCAGACAAGTCAAATCAGTTTCCGGACGAGCATGCATAAAGAATGGAATAGAGAAACGGGAAGTTTTCATTTTCTCACGTGGAGGGTTCACCACCTGGTGAATGGTTGATTTTAGCTTATGATTAGTCAGGCGGTCTAGCATATCGCCTACATTAATGATAATCTGGTCAGGCAATGCTGTTACCGGAATCCACTTACCATCTAAACGTAATACCTCCAGGCCCTCTGCTGATGCTCCCATTAAAAGCGTAATCAGATTAATATCGCCATGTGCTGCCGCACGAACTGCGTCTTCCGGCAAAGCATCAGGATTCTCAATCGGGAAATAGTGCAAGGCTCTTAAGATACTATCGCCACCTTTCACTTTATTTTCAAAATAATCTTCCGGTAGATCTAAATAAAGTGCAATGGCTCTAAGAAGTGTTTTTCCGGTATTTTCGAAAGTTCTGTAAACCTCTGTTGTATATTTTTCAAACTCTGGCACTTCTGCAGGGAAAATATTCTTATACATGCCTTCTTCGGCTTCCGGCTGCCCAACATGATAAAATTCTTTCAAATCGGGACGGCTATGTCCTTTGGCGGTTTCTTTTCCTTTTCCTACATAACCCCTTTGTCCGGCTAGTTCCGGAAATTCGTATTTTTTCTTTAGTTCGTCAGGTTGGTAGAAGAATTTCTGTACGGCTTCGTAGAGTTTTCCTCTTAGTTCTTCCGAAAGACCATGATTTTTGATAGCTACAAAACCAATATTATTGAAGGCTTTACCTATTTCTTGTACAAATTTAGCTTTACGCTCCGGGTCGCCTGAGGTAAAATCTGCTAAATCTAATGACGGTATTTCGTCAAGCAATGCTTGTTCCATGAGATGAAGTTTTTTTGCAAAATTAAGGATTTTTCAGCGTCTAAATTAAAAAATTTGCCGAGCTTTCTCATCAAAAACAACAAACAAATAAGAAATGTTGTGTGTGGTTGGTAAATAGTCCTTTCCGACTAAGGCTTTTTTTGATGAAAATCCCCTACCTTTGCGGCATGAAAAATACGATTATAGCCCCATCGGTTCTGGCGGCTGACTTTGCCAATTTACAGAGAGATGCCGAAATGTTGAATAATTCGGCAGCAGACTGGTTTCATATTGATATTATGGATGGTGTGTTTGTGCCGAATATTTCGTTCGGAATGCCTGTGCTACAAGCTATTCAACACCATGCTACAAAGCCGTTGGATGTGCATTTAATGATTGTGCAGCCTGAGAGATATGTGGAGACATTCAAAAAATTAGGAGCTGAAATCATTACAATCCATTACGAAGCCTGCCCGCATTTGCACAGAAATCTGCAACAGATTAAAGATTTGGGTTGCAAAGCCGGAGTAGCGCTTAATCCGCATACACCTGTGAATGTTCTTGAAGATATTCTGCATGATATAGATTTAGTGCTGATTATGTCAGTAAATCCAGGCTTCGGAGGGCAAAAATTCATTGAGCATACTTATGAAAAAGTAAGAAAGCTTAGAAAAATGGCAGATGAACGTGGTTTGAACACCATCATTGAAATAGACGGCGGTGTAACTACTGCCAATGCAAGAGGATTAGTTGAGGCAGGTGCTGATGCGCTCGTAGCAGGAAGTTTTGTATTCAACTCAGAGAATCCTACACAAACTATCCAGGACTTAAAAAATATTTGTAAGGCGGCTCTTTAATTCTCCTGAAATCTTATGGCAAGCCTTAGTAAATTATCTACTTATATTCTATTAGCAAGTATTCTGGTGCTTGCTTTTTTTT
>CBIHRH010000331.1:0-6010 GCA_966212365.1 uncultured Emticicia sp.
GCAGGAGCGGGAGAACCGGATATAGAAAGACGCAAACATATTGTAAAAGAGTATCTGGCAATGGGATGCCAGAATATCCTGTTCCAGATACCTTTTGAAAATGAAACTCAATTCAAAAGCCAGTTTTATGAAGTAGCCAATCTGGGTGTAGAGACCATTATGCTACAAGACTGGAGTGCCAATGGCTATGGTTTGCCAGATGATTTGATTCTGGACTTATTCCACACAGTAGAAGCCTTTCGTTGTCTGAAAGTTGAAACCGTTCCGGCGGGAGTAAAATATAGCCATTTACTTGGGTTGGCAGATGGGAAATTGCATCTTAGTGGGGGATGGGCAGTTACCCAAATGATAGAGGGCCTAAAAAGAGGCGTACACGCCTTCATGCCTACTGGCATACATAAAACCTACTGTACTATTTATCAGTATTTTAAAGCAGGAGAATTAGAAAAAGCTGAACAATTATTCTATCAGATACTACCTGTATTAGCTTTCTCTAATCAGCATCTGGATATTTCTATTCATTTTTTCAAACGCTTGTTATACCGACAGGGGATTTATGAAACTCCAGATGTGAGAGCTTCTTTATTGCCATTTGATGCAATTCATGAAGAATTAGCTGATAAGTTGATTGAGCGGGTGATTGCGTTGGAGGAGGGAGGAAGTTTGAAATAATAAGAAAATTATTGGTTATACAATTTTGCCACCAAGTACACTAAATTCACAATGTTACACCATTAGCATTTAACAAATATAGTGTTCAAGCTAATTTTATTTCCCGGCGAGATACCTGTTTCTATACTCAATAGGGGTACAACCTTTTACTTGTCTGAACTGCCTTGCAATATTTTTGCTATCGGTCAGGCCCATATCTAAAGCAATTTCAAAAACTGTTAAATCTGTTTCGCGTAGTTTTTGAGTGAGTTTTTCGATACGTAAATTGAAAATATATTTATAGATAGGCAAACCTGTGATGTATTGGAAGCGCTTTTCCAAAGCCCGTCTTGAAAGTGGCACTTGTTTTACTACATCATCCACCTGCAGATTCTTATCGATGTTCTGGTGAATGTATTTTAGTGATGTAGCAATATAATCGTCATTAGTTGCATAAATATCCGTTGATTGACGGGTAACTACCTGAGTTGGTTTTACAATAATATCATAGTAATTAGACGCGCCATTTTTAATCATATACTCTAACAACTTGGCAGCGTCGTAGCCACCTTTCTCAGCATCCTGACCGATACTTGATAGGGGAGGGTCAGAAAACTCACAAATCATTTCGTCATTATCAACCCCCAATACAGCCACCTCTTCAGGAATACGTATTTGAGAATGACGACAAGCCTCTGTGATGTGCTGCCCCTGGTTATCGTCGCAAGCCATCAAGGCAATAGGCTTAGGCAGAGATTTTAGCCATTGACTTAGCGAGCTGGGTTTATAGTACCATATCTCCGTAGAACGAGCCATGACATGCTCAAAATAGTGTACTTTATAGCCTGCCTTGGTGACTCTCTCTTCAAAGCCCTCGGCTCGTTCTCTTGACCATACAATGTCTTTAAACCCATAAAAAGCGAAATTCTTAAAGCCTTTTCGAAGAAAATACTCAGCCCCCATTTCACCTGCTTCTTTATGCGCACCTGTAATATTCGGAATATCCCTGAACCTTTCTTTAAAATCCTGTGCAATAACAGGAATCCCCGCCTCTACAAATTTCTCAACGGCAGGGTCATTATACAGCTGTCCGATAATGCCATCGGCTCCCCATTCCAAAGCCCATTCCAGGATACCCTCCATCCCAATCGTTTCGCGCTGAAAAAGAGGCATCCGGCAGAAAATCCAGGGGCCGTGCTCTTTCGAGTATTTAGCAATGCCTTTCAAAAGAGCCTTGCTATACTCCTCAGCAAAGTCAATCAAAAGAATAATTTTATACATATTACAAGTTACACTAATTTACCCAAAAACCACTATTCGATAATTCCCCATTCTCAATTCACGATTTTCAATGCCCTCTACACCATGCTCCTTGCCCTCTGCTATTTCAACAAGTCTTTCCAACTATTCACCGTTGCATTATTTACCAGTGGTTTTGCCCAGATACCGATGCTCAATATATAACCTAAGGTAAGCAACAAAAATAGCATGGCAAAACGTAATTCAAACAAGTCACCCAAGCCTCCAATAATTAAAGGAACAACCGCACCACCGGCAATACCAGTACACAAAATACCTGAGAAAGTGCCGTGATGATAAGGGACAGAGTTAAGCGCCAATGAAACCACTATCGACCACATCACAGAAGCAAAGAATCCTGCAGCAGGGAACGCAATTAATGCCACATTCAATGGCCCGAATAAACCTGATAACAGAGAAACAATAGCCCCAATCGTAAACATCATTAACACCCTACGACTATCGAAAAATTTCAATAGTACCAAACCTAAAAAGCAACCAATAGTCAATAATCCCCAGAAATAAGAGATAACCGATGCGCCCTGAGTGGCAGGGTCAACATTATGATAGATCTGCAGGAATTTCGAAGTCCAGTTGGCAATACCTTGCTCAGTACCTACATAGCAGAAAATACCAAGAAAAAATAACCAAACCGTTTTATTCCCTAATAAATCTGAGAAGGCTCTTCCTGTATCAATTCTTTCATCATCTTTCAGAACCACTTCGGGAAATTTAACAAACCTGATAATTACTACCATCAACAATGCGATTATGGCGAATGTCCAGTAAACAGATACCCATTTTAAATCAGCAGGCACCAAGCTATTCAATGTCGAGATAATAAAATTCGGATTAGGATCAGTATGAACGTTTGCCACAAAATAGCTGTATAGCATAGGACTCAGAAATGAGGCACCACCAAAAAACAACTGTCCCATTACCGAGTTAAAAGCAAAGTTTTCTTCACCTCCGGCCACTCTTAATAAGGGATTAATTACTACTTGCAACATAGCCATACCTAAACCAATAATAAACAAAGAAACCAGGGCAACTGTAAAGGTTGGTTTAATTGCAAACAATAAAGCACCAATAAAGGCCAGGGCAAAAGCCAAAAGTAAAACACGTTTCTCACGATACTTTTCTACTAAAATACCTGAAGGAATGGAAGCAACTGCATAAGATACAAAAAATGCGAATGGAAGAAAGCCCGCCCAACCAAGACTTAGACTGAAACTATTAGAAATATCCGGGATAATTGGTCCAAGAATATTACTCAGAAAAGAAATAACAAAGAATATAAACAGAATAAGAATAACAATAAAAGTATTACTTTTCATAGAAAGCCTGAGTTTGTTAGGTTGAGGTTTTTAAAGGTAAGGCATTTGTAGATAAAATCAAAAAGCAGTAATTCAATAATGCGAGAATGGCATTGCATTTATGAGTACGTTCTGGCAATTCCATTCTCGCAATAGTTTTTTAATCTTTCAAAACATATTTCTTCAATTCTTGTGGAATGAGGGCCGCAGCACCTAAAAGTGCAATGTTTTCATCGGTGGACTGGAAGACTTTAAGCCTCTTCAATGATTGAGGGAAAGAGAAGTCGTTTAATTCCTGATACATACCCGCTTCAAAAAACGGATAGGCTTTGGCTAATGAACCTCCTAAAACAATGGCTTCGGGATCATAGGTATACATAATGGCCTTTAATGCTACACCTAAATGGATACCGAATTTTTCCCATAAACCTATGGCATGCGCATCTCCGGCAACAGCTGCCTGATTAGCTTCTAAAGCTGTTATACCATGAACAGCCTCAAAGAAATTATTACTGGCATAATACTCAATATTTTTGTCGAGGTATGGCAGTAAACCTATTTCACCTGCGCCACAATTACTCCCAGTGTAGAGTTCGTCGTCAATAACTATCCCTGACCCCAGACCTGTTCCCGTTGTTACACCTACCACCGAACGGAAACCTTTGGCCACACCAAATCGGGTTTCACCCAAAGCAAAACAATTCACATCATTATTGACAAAAACGGGTACATTAAATTCTTCCTGTAGAATGTCTTTTAATTCTACTTTTTTCCACGATGGAATGTTGGCCACATCATAAACAATGCCCTTTTCGGTATCTACTACCGAAGGAACACCAATGCCGATACTACTCGCTGAATAAGCCATTAAAGGCTTGATTAAATCAATTAATTGTTGTAGTGTAGATGATAGAGAATCTTTTTCTCTCAGCAAAGTAGTTTCCTGCTTAATAACAGAGCCATTTAGTTCGACTCCAGCCTTAATTTTAGTTCCTCCCAAGTCAACCCCTATATTCATAGTATTTAGATTTATTTTTCCATTGGTCTATAGGCTTTATGGTTTATATAAAGTCTGTATCCAACAGTTTATAGTTTTTGTATGGCGTAATTGATTGATTTCTACTCACATTTACAATACTCACTTTGTCTGAAAAGATACCATTGTCGAAGAGGGGAATTTTAATTTTTATTGCTCAGATTGTCTTAAACAACAAAGTTCATCTTTCACAAATGGTTCTAATCTTTTAGGCTAGGCTTATTAAGTCTTATAAAATAAAAGCTCTTTGAGATGCCCGATTTGTAGAAGACAGGGCATTGCCCTGTCTCTACTATGCGCACTTTTGGCAATTAAACAATACATGGTATCTGAATCCTGATACAACCGGTCGTGCAAATAGGAAAAACTTTTCAGCGGCGGACTTAATTAATTTAGACGCCAATTTCATTCTCAAACTCTCAGATTTTTACTACATTTGAAAACTCTATTCAACTAAAAATTAAACATAGACACATGATATAAATAGTCTTTACCGGGCTATAAATCTTTGTGTATGTATTAATGCCATTGCCCTCTATTAAATAATGAAACCTAACCAACAACTACCATTTAAACTCCTGATAGCAATAATAATTATTGCTTGTATTGCGCTGAGTGCAACCCACAATGATTTACCGGATACCGACTGGTCAGAATATAATGGTGGCGCTGACAAAAATCATTTTTCCCCGCTCACGCAAATTAATATTGAAAATGTATCGCGGTTAAAACCTGCGTGGGAATATGCATCCGGCGGTGCTGATACCGTAAAGAATACCACACAAATGCAATGCAATCCCATCATTATCAAGGGGATTTTATACGGAGTTTCGGCAGGCTCTCAGGCTTTTGCTTTAGAGGCAGTTACTGGTAAGGAAATCTGGAAAACCAGACTGAATGACGATACTTTTAACATGACCAGCCGGGGAGTAACTTATTGGACAGATGGAAAGGAATCAAGGATTTTCTTTGGCTATGGCGCTTTGATGTATGCATTAAATGCCAAAGACGGACAGCCAATAACTAGCTTTGGTAAAAATGGCAAGATAAACCTGAAAGAAGGTATTACGCGTCCGGGTGCTGATGAATATGTAGTAGCAAATACACCTCCAACTATCTTTAAAAATGTATTAATTGTTGGGACGAGAGTTTCAGAAAGCGCCTCAGCTTTATTAGGTGATATTCGGGCTTATGATGTGAAAACCGGAAAGCAAATCTGGGCTTTTCATACTATTCCGCATCCGGGGGAGTATGGGTATCACACTTGGGAGAAACAGAATTATCAAAATGTTGGAGGCGCCAATAGCTGGATGGGTATGGCTATCGACCGACAACGGGGCATAGTCTATATTCCTACTGGTTCAGCTGCTTTTGATTTTTATGGAGGGACTCGCAAAGGTGATAATCTTTTCGCCAATTGCTTAATTGCCATCAATGCTGCCACAGGTAAACGTCTGTGGCATTTCCAGACAGTGCATCATGATATATGGGATAGAGACATTCCGGCGCCGCCTAATTTATTTACTATTACAAAGGATGGGAAGAAAATAGATGTGGTATCAGTAGTAAGCAAGCAGGGTTTTACGTTTGTTTTTGATAGAGTAACGGGCAAACCTATTTTCCCGATTGAGGAACGCCCATTTCCGGCTTCAGAAATTCCGGGAGAAAAAGCTTCTTTAACACAGCCGATTCCGGTATTACCCGAACC
>CBIHRH010000332.1:0-6010 GCA_966212365.1 uncultured Emticicia sp.
TACAAGGCAATTTCGCCATAAACGGGTACAACTCTACTTCGTCTGGCACATTGCCTTATCTCTACTTTGATACGTCTTTATAATAGATTATAAGAAACTGCTTAAATCAGATTTTTGGCTACAAAGAGGATGTTATCAATCAGGCATAAACCCAAAATCTACAAATCCGGGAATCGAATGCGTATTATCTTCTATATTGGGGTATTTTGCTGCTGAGGTAATCATAGGTTGGATTGTAGTGGCAAATGCCAGCACTTTCAAACTTCCTTTGGTTATTGGATAAGTAATTGTTGAACCTACTTTAGGATAAGCCTCATTCCAGTTATCAGAGATAATCGAGATAAGATATTCTTTGTTGGCTGTTAATGCTAAAGCCGGAATATCTGCCCAGGCTTGCACATTATCGATCATTTGACAGACATATTGCTGAACAATAATAGTTTTGGTAGCAACATCCCAGACAGAAATACGGTATATGCCCGCTTTTGGCAACTTGGAGCCTACTTTTACCATTCTGCCTTTTCTGGTTACAACAAACCTCAAACCATATTCAAAGATATTATGGTCGGGGTTGGCTGTAACCGTTACATTCATTGTATTACCTGCTAAAAAGTTTGAAAAAACTTCGGCCGGTTTTAATACAGACTTTGATTTGGTAATGATAACAGGTACACAATTTCTGGGCAGACAAGTCACAGCATTATTGCTTTGGTTTGCCGTTGCATCAGTATTCTCTTTAGCAGTTTCGGTTGTTGGTGTAGTTTTCCCCTTCAAAGGATTGTCATCGGCGATACAATTAGCAAATGCTGGAGAAAGGCTAATCAATAGCATACAAGTGCAAAGTTCATTGCGAATGTTTAATACGCGGTAGATTGTGGTTTTCATTATAGTATTTTGAAATACAGCAATAGTTGATATTTGTAACTATACTAACCATTTGTCAAAAACTATACCAAAACAATAAAGCCTATCTCCAGCAGGAAATAGGCTTTATTGAAGAGCGAATCCAGGCGATATTAAATCTCTCTGATTCTGATATTTTTAAACCATACTTTATTGCCGTGGTCTTGCAACGCAATTTTACCTTTGGCATATTTTCCGAAACCTTCCCAGGTTTTGAATTTGCTGTTAGCTACCATATTATCCCAACCCGGGCCTGACAAATCAAACTGAAGGGTTTGTTTGCCATTCAACCAGAAAGTACCTTTGTTAGCCTTATGGTCGATCCTCATTTTAGCTGTATTCCACTCACCTGCTGGTTTTACAATGTCAAAACTTGACGGAGGAATCATATCATATAATGAGCCAGCTTTGTGGTTACCCTCTTTACCAGCTTTGGCATCAGGGTGTCCCTGGTCGTCCAATACCTGCATTTCAGGGCCAGTTGAGTATGGGCAGCAGAATTTTTTATCTTCTACCACACCCCACATCACGCCACTATTGCCTTTTTCTGAAATTTTCCAGTCCAGTTCAAATTCAAAGTTTTCGTATTCTTTGTCGGTTACCAGGTCTCCACCGCCTCTACCGGTCAATACCATAGCACCGTCTTCTATTTGCCATTTATCTGAAACCGGCTCGGTTTTATTGTAGGCATGCCATCCGGTAAAATCTTTACCATTAAAGATTGATACCCATTTGCCCGGTTTGTTTACAAAAGCTGTGGTAGCGCAGGTAACCATTAGCGCCACGGCTACAACACCTAATTGAATTTTTTTCATTGTAGATATGTAAGATTGAGGTTAAATTACGTAATTAATAAATCAAATGTAAAACTTTTCCTCACCCCAACCCCTCTCCCCGGGAGAGGGGTTGGGGTGAGGAGGGTTTAGAAGCCTTCTTACTGAAGGATTAAATTCTTTTTTCAGAAACTGATATTATGCGAAATATTATTTTACCCCCTCTCCCGAGGGAGAGGGGGCAGGGGGTGAGGAATCTTATATCCCCAAAGCCTTACGATTTACCTTCTCGTCAGCACCCGTAGCCGCGAAATCATCAAATGCGCGGGTAGCTACCTGAATGATATGGCTGGCAATAAATGGTGCACCTTCCGCCGCACCTTGTTCAGATGATTTAATGCAACATTCCCACTCTAATACCGCCCAGCTGTCGTAGTCGTATTGCGATAATTTGCTGAAAATACCTGAGAAATCTACCTGACCATCACCCAACGAACGGAATCGTCCGGCACGATTAGCCCATCCGGCATAGCCGCTATAAACACCCTGACGGCCTGATGGATTAAATTCAGCATCTTTTACATGGAATGCCTTGATGCGGTCGTGATATAAATCAATGAATGCCAGATAATCTAATTGTTGTAATACAAAGTGGCTTGGGTCGTAGTTGATACAAGCACGTTTGTGGCCTTTCAGGTAATCAACAAACATTTCGAAAGTTGAACCATCGAACAGGTCTTCACCAGGGTGTAATTCATAGCAATAGTCAACCCCATGCTCGTCAAATACATTCAGGATTGGTTTCCAGCGACGGGCCAATTCTTTAAATGCCGTTTCAATTAAACCAGATGGACGTTGAGGCCAAGGATATAAAAAAGGCCACGCCAAAGCACCCGAGAAACCCACATGCGTAGAAAGTCCCAGGTTCTGGGAAGCCTTAGCTGCCCATATCAATTGTTGTTCTGCCCATTTGCGGCGAGCTTTTTCGTTACCATGCACCGAAGCAGGCGCAAAAGCATCATACATGGTATTGTAAGCCGGGTGAGAAGCAATCAACTGCCCTTGTAAGTGTGTGGATAGCTCGGTAATTGCCAGACCTTTGTCGGCTAATTTACCTTTCAGTTCGTCGGCATAGGTTTTTGATTCTGCTGCTTTTTGCAGGTCAATCACACGGGCATCCCAGGTAGGTAACTGGATACCTTTATATCCTAATCCTGCCATATAATCGGCAATGGTATCTAATGAATTAAACGGGGCTTCATCGCCCATGAATTGTGCTAAAAATATCGCTGGTCCTTTTATTGTTTTCATAAATCTAATAACGAATTAGCGAATGGCGAATTAGTGAATAATTCAGCCATTCTGATAGGTGTTTTTTCTTGATTTTGATAATATTAGTAGCACTTCGCTACTATCGTTAATTAAATTACTTAATTTCTCTTGTTTAAAATAATTCAGGTCAATTAGCATTTCTAACCAGAAAATAGACTCATCAATTTCTTCAATGACAATACTTATTTTGGCATAGAATTCATTTTGACTTCTGGCTCTTCTTACAGCTCTATAATTAGTAGCAGATGAGGTAGAAGAACGCACTAATTGTTTCCCTATATGTTGAGCAGCGAAATCATTTAGTGGCAAAGCTTTATAAACATCAATACATCTGATAGCGAATGATTTTAATCTTTTTTCGATTGTTTCTGCGAATTGAAACCGTTCTTCCTCTGAATACTTGGATGAATATCTCTGTTTCATAAATCATTCAATAATTCGCTATTTAAATTTGTTTCTTATTATTCGCTAATTCACCATTCGCCATTCACCATTATCCTTTAAACTTAACCCATTTCGAATTACTCTTCCCCGACGCAATCACTGTCTCCACAAATTGCATCCCTCTGATTCCATCCTCTATAGTCGGGAAATCCAATTCTATCTCAGTAGGAGTCTCGCCATTCATACGTTTACGCACAGTTCTGGCGAAATTGCGGTAGATATTGGCAAATGCCTCTAAATACCCTTCCGGATGGCCTGATGGAAGACGGATATTTGCTTTCGCTTCCGGACAAAGATTCCCTACTGACGGACGATATAAGTGGTGGAACTCCTGTGTTTTATGCGCGAGAGTATTTGGCTCCATCTGATGCCAGTGCACACTACCCAGCTCACCATATACTCTGATATTCAGGTTATTTTCATCACCATTGGCAATCTGGCTGCAATGCAGGATTCCTTTAGCGCCACTATCAAAATGCAATAAGATATTGGCATCATCATCCAATAAACGTCCTTCCACAAAAGTGCTTACATCTGCGCACATTTCTGTGATTTTCAGACCTGTGATGTATTCAGCCAGGTTTTCTGCATGCGTACCAATATCACCCACAGCACCTGCAATACCAGAACGCTTAGGGTCTGTGCGCCATTCGGCTTGTTTGTAGCCACGTTTTTCTTCCAGAAACGCCAGCCATCCTTGTGGATATTCTACAACTACTTTGCGGATGGTACCTAAAGCGCCGGTCTTTACTAAGTGGCGAGCCTGTTTTACCATCGGGTACCCCGTGTAGTTGTGCGTAAGGGCAAAGGTCAATCCGGTTTTTTCTACCAAATCTTTGAGTTTCCTGGCTTCAGAAAGCGTGAAAGTTACCGGTTTATCACAAATCACGTGGAAGCCATTTTCCAATGCCATTTTAGCAGGGGCAAAGTGCATGTGGTTTGGAGTAACAATAGATACCGCATCCATTTTGTCTTTGCGGCGTGTTTATTTATTAATAAATTATTTTTAATAGCCAAAACACCCGGCAGGGGCCCACAATTAATCTTCTCCAGAATGGTTTTATTTCTAAGCTGTAGAACTAAAAGCCCCACACACTAAATCGATTTCGCCATCAATGGCAGCAGCTGTTCGGTGGACAGCACCAATAAACGCTCCACGTCCGCCACCAACCATTCCCATTCGGATTTTTCGTTGCATATTGTAGACTAAAGGGTTGAAATTATGACTAATCTATCTATTAAAACCGCCTTTCATAAATCAGATTATGAAAAACGATTGGGTTTTAATGCGTTAGTTGGATTTACCTTTCGTAACCGGGTTACCGTAGGGATGATATATTCAATTTGCTTCTAAATCAATTGCCGCCAGCTTTAGCTGGTGGGATAAAAAACAAAAACATTTCGGCTTTAGCCAAAACCTAACTGTAATACTTTTGGCCGGGCGGCGTACGCTAAACCGAAATTGATTTCATTTAATGAATCCACGACCTAAAAATCATGGCAATGGAATATAAACGATTTCAATTGAATTACTTAAAATGTTAGGTTAACTTATCCTCAACTAATACATATTTGTATCAAATGACACGTCTAAGCCCAATCCCACACCCACAAAAACCGCTTTACAATATCATTAAACGCCCATATTTGCAAAGGCAGGGCAAAATTCTAACTTGGTGTAAAATAAAAAGGTTTCATCTGATTTTACAATGAACCATACTTTTTATTTCTATGATTTAATCCCACTTTTTATGAAAACCTGCCTTAACTGCCATCAACATTACCTGGAATCTTACAAATTTTGCCACACTTGTGGACAGAAAGCAAGCGTTCATCGCATAAATACCCATTTTCTGATTCATGCCTTTACTCATGCCGATACGGGTATTTTTTATTTAGTAAAAGAGCTGGCGCTCAAACCCGGTGTGGTAGTAAAAGAATATGTGGTCGGAGCCAGAAAAAAATATTATAACCCCTTCAATTTCTTTCTGATAACCATTGCCATTTCGGCCTTCCTGTCAGCTTATTTTCATTTGCTTTCGGGTGGTTTCAGATTGGTATTCTTTGTCCTGATCTTTGTTATTTTTGTCATTCTTTTCTGGCAATATTACAGCCTTATTCTCTATATCTGCTTCACTATCTATATATTATATGTTTCGTGGATGGTCGGAAGAAAAACTTTGGTTGACCATTATAAAAATTTTACTTTCATTTGCATTAAATCAATTTCTGATAGGCAAGGTGACAGGTATCGGTTATCATATGTTTTTCAGGAATTCGCACTAAATAGCATGATAATTGTACAAATAACAATTATAAATATCATTTTCTTTTGAAATAATATTAAAAAAGTTACTTTTACGTTACAAATTTATCACGAGTAGATTTAAGTTTTGTTCTTCTGACCGAAAGAATAAGATTTTTTAGCTAGACAAGGTGCATTTTGCAGATGTAGCCATCGGACCGCCGAAGCGGCAGCTACATCGAAAAAATGCAACGCAGTATAGCGGTCCGCCGCTGCGGCTGAAAAAGATTTTCTTGAAGGTCGAATAATAAAT
>CBIHRH010000333.1:0-6006 GCA_966212365.1 uncultured Emticicia sp.
CTTACGGTCTTTGATACTTTCAAACAAAGAAGCATGCAGGTCGTTAGTCTGGATAAACGCTTTTGTATCGGGGTGCACTTGCAAAAACCAGCTTTTCAGATGTGTTGAAAATGCTTCATACATATCGGCCAGAATTTCATTACCTGATGCCTTGGCTATACTTACATGAAAATTAATATCTGCTGTAATACATTCTTCCAATAGCCCTGCACGAGATGTTTGAATCCGTTGATTCAGAAACATTTCTATCTGAGATAATTGTTGGACATTACGATTTTCGGCCGCCTTCTGCGCAATTTTAATCTCCAGCATCTGCCTCACCTCGTCAATATCTTTGGCTTGTGCGCGTTTCAGTCGTTGATTTAAAGACTCATTACCTGTCGAATATTCTTCGATAAATGTACCCACTCCTTGTTGCACACGCAATAGGCCAGAATTGGCCAACATACGTACTGCCTCACGGATAGTAGAACGCCCTACACCAAATTGCTTCATCAATTCGGGTTCGGTAGGTAGTTTCTGATTTACCACATAATGGCCCGACTGAATATAAGTACTAATCTGGTTGGCAACCTCTTCGGCTAATGAGCGTTTATGTATGGGTGTATTCATCATATCATCTGATGACAAAGGTAGGGTTGAATATCTAAAAGAACAAATACAATGTAATAAAATTTAATTCATTGGCTGTTTTATTACCACAATGTACTCGAAATACATGATGTTACACTATTATAAGCTAATTTCATTTATAATCACTAAATCTCTCAACACCGGGCCGCACAGGCTTGTTCGCTCAATTAATTAAAAGATGCCCGAAACTCCAGAGGTGTAATGTTGGTCTTGCTTTTGAAAAGCTTGTTGAAGGATTGTGAGTACTCAAAACCGAGATGGTAGGCAATCTCACTGACTGTCAGATTGGAAGAGGCCAGCATTTCCTTAGCTTTCTCAATCAACTTGTTATGGATATGTTGTTGGGTATTCTGCCCTGTCAGATTCCGCAGTAAATCACTCAGGTAATTCGGAGAAAGATTCAATTCATCGGAGATATACTTTACTGTTGGCAGGCCCTGTTCTTCTATTTGTTTATTATTGAAATAATCGTTTAGTAATAGCTCCAGCCTTATAAGCAAATCACTACTGACATGCTTGCGGGTAATAAACTGGCGATTATAGAAGCGATTGGCATAACTCAGCAGAAGTGATAGGTGCGAAAGAATGATGTCCTGGCTGAAATTATCAATATTAGCATGGTATTCTTCATAAATGATTTTTAGTAGCCGCTCTATCATTTCTTCTTCTTTAGGCGATAGATGCAAAGCTTCATTGACTGCATAATGAAAGAAGCCATACTCCTTTATTTTCTGCTCTAATATATTACCTCTCAGAAAGTCAGGATGAATGCTGATTGCCCAGCCCGTAGCTGGCATTTCGTCATCGGCATTCCAACTTAATATTTGTTCCGGTGCAAAGAACGACATCATGCCCTGGTCATAATCATAGTCGTTTTGTCCGTATCTGGTTCGGCAGGTGCATTTTCTCTTGATGGCTATCGCATAAAACCTGTTGGTAAAATGTCCGGTTTCTTTGGTTGTAGCTCCTTTTGAATCTTCAAAGCGGGCAATGCTCATGAGCGGGTGTTGCGGCTGTGGCAAACCCATCAACTGGTGTTGCATAGCTATCGACTCAATCGTAAACAGTTTACTTGCTTTAGGTTTCATTACTTTGCCTTTTGTAAGGTTGAACGTGCATTACTGGCAATAAATTTCATTATTATCGAATTTGGTATCAATGCACCTATCCTAGCCCCTATCCTATTTGTCACGCCCGATATAACGATGGTTTTATTGGTTTTCAATCCTTTAATGGCCTCTTCCACAACCATTTCCGGGGTTTGTATATTTGCATTGCCTAATAAAGCTTTTTTATCTTCCTGATTTATTTTGGCTGTTTCAAAAAACCTGGTTTCAGTAGCTCCCGGACATAACAGCATAATGCGGATATTGAAAGGTCGATTTTCTTCACTAAGCGCCTCGGTGAATGATTTCACAAATACCTTGCTGGCGGCATAAGCTGCCATAAACGGCGCTGGCATAAAAGCGGCCATAGAAGCCACATTAATAATAGTACCACTATTACGTTCACGCATTTGTTTCAGGTAGCGGTGTGTCAGTGAAACTAAAGAAATGATGTTCAGATGCATCATCGCCTGTTCATCATCTAATGCTATTTGTGTAAAATCGCCTGCAGTGCCTATGCCTGCATTATTTATCAGGCAATCCACTGTCAGTTTTCTTTTCTCGGTTTCTTCAAATAGGCGCAAATCAGCATTAGGTTCACTCAAATCCATTGCTATATATTGAGCCGAAATACCGTATTGCCGGCTCAATTGATTACAGTAGGTCTTTAGTTTATTTTCGGAGCGAGCTACCAGAACCAGATTGTGTTTTTCAGCTGCCAACCTCTCTGCCCAAACCTCACCAATACCGCTTGACGCTCCTGTTAGTAATGTAACTTTCATATCCTTTTCTTTGGTTTTTATTATAAGACAAAGGTCTGACATATATTCTACACAAGAGTATCCAAATCCCTGCTTGTTGTATCCAAAGTACTGGAAATGAAACAGGGAAAAAGGATGTGCTTGCCTAAAATAGATAAATTGACTAGCCGGAAAATAAGCATAACGAACTTATAAAACTCTCTTTTAGGAGCAGGGGGCGGTTTTCATCTTTCATTCTCTACATTTCATCAATCCATACTTGCAGTTTATCAACTCTCAAAAAAGCCTATACAAGGTTGGCATAATTTCATTGAAAAATTCAAGAATCAATGAAAACGCTATTACTATTATTAATAACATTGCTTTCGTTTAATCTCTTTGGGCAAATTTCCGGAAAAGTAAATTCGGTTAAAGCAGAAGCAATTCCCTTTGCCAATGTCATATTGCTTTCTGCCAAAGATTCAAGTATTGTTATAGGAACTACTACTGATGAAAATGGGGATTTTCAAATTAGCCCTAACAAAACAGGCGAGTTTTGCCTGCGTATCAGTAGTATTGGCTACCAGAATTATCAGTCTGAACCTTTTGCTTTTAACAATACTCCTATTCAAATTAACCCTATTTTTTTAGCCGAAGAAAACAATGCGCTCAACGAGGTAACGGTTTCAGCTAAGAAAGAATTGATTCAAAATACTCCTACTGGCAAGATAATAAATATCCAGAGTAGCCTGCTGACAAAAGGCAGCAACGCATTGCAGGTATTAGAACGGCTACCTGGCGTTATATCAGATAGACGCAACAATCAGTTTAGTCTGAATGGCCAAAGTGGCGTGACTATTCTGTTTAATGGACGAAGGGTTCCGATGTCAATGGAAGAATTGATGAACTTATTGGAGAGTACAGTGGCTGACAATATTGAAAAAATAGAGTTAATCACCTCTCCTACAGCGCAATATGATGCCGATGGTGGAGCTGGCATCATCAATATAATCTTTAAGAAGAACGAAAACGAGGGCACACGGTTAAACCTATCAGCAACGGCAGGCTATGGCTACCGGGAAAAAGCGCTTACTTCTATCGGTTTATCACATGGTTTCAAAAAAGCCAATATCAATGCCTCTTACTCCTTTGGGCATAATCATGATTACTCAGGCTATAAAGGGCATGGTACTTCTATTTTCCCATTTATGGGTGGCTTTAACAGTACCATTTTCGGGGGCATGACCGACCGTATTCAGCAAGTACATAATGCAACTATCCTGGCTGAGTTCCGGCCTACTTCCAAAACCTCTTTTGGAGGAGAATTAGCTTTTTCATCAGGAAATACCCATAATCTTGTGGAAATTACAGGCGACCGCATTATGCCGGATGGAAGTTTTTTAGGCTCAAGAGGACTATCCGATGGAATCAATCAACGGCAAAACTTTATTTCATCCGTTTATCTCAATCAAAAGTTCTCGCAGAAATCTCAATTAAATCTTGACCTGAGTTATATAGGATACAACAACGGTAGCCCCAATCTGGTTACTTATAGGTATTTCAATGAAGAAGGTAAAGATATCCCTCCTACTAACCCTATATTCAATTATGGTAATCGCGGACAAAGCCATTCTACCATTCAGGTAGGGGTTATAAAGGCGGATTATAGCCTGCAAATTAGTCCGAAAGTTCAAGCCGAGCTGGGTTTTAAAGGTAGTCACACTACCAATGCCAATACAAGCAATGTAGAGCGTAAAGTAAGTGATGTATGGGAGATTGACCCACGCACCCAAAGTACTATTAGTGGAAATGAGAAAATAATAGCAGGGTATTCACAATTCCGGTTTCTGCTCAATCCTAAATCTAATCTGCATCTTGGTCTGCGCTATGAATATTGGCAACGCAATATCAATATTTACAAAGATGCGTTTACTATAGCCCAGTTTTTCCCATCCTTGCTCTATACTTATGCCATTAATGACAAGAGTAACCTCAATCTGAGTTATAGTCGCCGTATTACACGCCCTGCTTATACCGACCTGATCTCTAACCTTTTCTATAACGACGCTACCTTTGTTTTCTCAGGCAATCCACTGCTAAAACCAACTATCACTGATGTTGTAAAAGCAGAATTTAATAAAAAGGGATATAGTGTCGGTTTATCCTTTCAATATGATTTACATTCTATTCTGCGCTATCAGATTACATCCAATCCTCAAAAAGATATAGGCATGTCATCGCCACAAAATCTAGATTATCAGAAAAGCATTAATCTCTTTATCAGTGCCCCTTTCCAGATTGCCTCCTGGTGGAAATTAACCTTTGGAAGTACCACAGCATTACGTCGTTATAAAATATCATATAGCCTTAATCCGGCTGAAAAAACCTATCTTTTCCAGAACCTGAATTTTACTCAGACCATCTCCCTGCCCAAAAACTTTGAGATAGAATTATCAGGCTGGCAGAATTTCCCATTCTTTGATGGTGCCAATCGTCTGAATGGTTTCGGTGTCGTAAACCTGGGTATAGCCAAGAAACTTAAAAACGATAAGGGTACTTTTCAGTTATCACTGCCCGACCTATTTCAGACTACCTCTTACTATACACATATAGGTAGCATGACACCTATTGCCTTCAATATCAGAAGTGTGTCAAATTTCAAAGATGAAACCGCGCTTTATAGAGTTGTTAAACTTACCTATTCAAGAAGTTTTGGTAGAAATACAAAAAACATCAGCAGAAATAATGATGATGAAGAACGGGAAAGAGTGAGAAAGTAAAAATGTCTCTGGCTTTATCATAGGCCAAAATCCGGATGCTTGCCCTATTTACTTTCATGGGCAGGCATCGCATCTTTATAGCTAATCAAACTGCATTACAGGTATTCTTTCAGAAGTAAACCAAGAACATTCCCCCAATGCCAATTCATGAATCGTATTCTACAATTCATACATAAAAACCTTCCGTTGATACGCCTCTTTCTCTAAGTTCGCTGCCTATTAGATTACTTATATAAAATTATGCAAAAAGCTACTTTACAATTCATTTTTGGCTTGCTGTTGCTCGCCAAAAGCATCTACACGCATGCACAACATGTAACCATTATGCCCAATGGTATCACACCTTTCAGTAACAGTTCGTATCCTCGACTTACTTATGATGCAATTATGGAGCTGCCCAATCCAAAAAAGGGCGATATAGCTTACGATCTCACTTTTGCCTGTTTACGAGCCTACAATGGTCAGAAGTGGATATGTACTAACCAATCAATTGCGAGTAACAGTACCCCAAATCTGGCGGCTATTGCTAGCCACGGTGGCCGGGGCAATGACCAGGGACAAGGCATTGGCACCGATGCCAACGGTAATGTTTATGTAGCAGGCTTTTTTGGTGATACAATTAGTTTTCAGAATACAACAAAAATCACCAAAGCTCAACACTGTTTATTTGTAAGCAAATACAATAGCAGCGGTACCTTACAATGGGTGCAAACGGCCGGAGGCACGGGCTATACCTACGCCACAGGG
>CBIHRH010000334.1:0-5997 GCA_966212365.1 uncultured Emticicia sp.
AATTGGGAGGCTTTTAATTGCTAAATTCATTATATTCGCCCGATTTACCTTATTCGGTTACATAATTCCCCCATTTTGTAAGCACACCTTTAAAGTCATCGGGTAATTCAGTATCAAATTGCATCCATTTTTTTGTGCGTGGGTGAATAAATCCTAAAGTCTTGGCATGAAGTGCCTGTCGTGGCATAATTTCGAAGCAGTTTTCAACAAATTGCTTGTATTTATTGAAGAGCTGCCCTCTTAATATCTTATCTCCACCATATTCAGCATCATTAAACAATGGGTGTCCTAAGTGTTTCATATGAACTCTGATCTGGTGTGTTCGACCAGTTTCCAAATTGCATTGAATCAAAGAGACATAGCGCAAATCTTTCAGTATTTTATAATGTGTAATCGCTTCTTTACCTTGCGCACCATCAGGAAATACATCTGAAACCTTGCGATTTTTCAGACTTCTACCAATAAAATTATGAATTGTTCCACTTTCTTCTTTAGGTACTCCCCAGATTAAGGCATAGTAGGTGCGTTCAATCGAGTGCTCAAAAAACTGATTGGCCATAAATGTCATGGCATAATCATTTTTGGCAATCACTAATAAACCAGAAGTATCTTTATCAATTCTATGGACTAATCCAGGGCGAATCTCTCCATTACGATGTGTCGGTAGATTTTGCAGGTAATAAATCAAGCCGTTTACTAAAGTACCTGTCCAGTTGCCAAAAGCAGGGTGCACTACCATTCCTGCAGGTTTATTGATAATAAGAATATCATCGTCCTCAAAAACAATATTTAACGGAATATTCTCCGGAATGAGCTCTGTATTTCTGGGAGGCTTTGGTAAAGAATAAGTGATAACATCAAAAGGCTTTACCTTATAGCTAGCTTTAGCTGGCTGTCCGTTTACCTTGATCGTTTCGGCTTCGATGGCATTCTGGATACGATTACGAGAAAGATTCTTAGAAAAATGAGGTAAATACTTGTCCAGGCGCATCAGTGCCTGGCCTTTATCTACCACCACTCGCTGATGTTCATAAAGTTCGTCTTCTTCGTCGTTATCAATATTCTCTTGTATTTCAGACATTCTGTTTAATTTTGGTGCAAATCTAAAAACTGCCAGTTCTATCAAGCTTTATGGCCGTAGAATCTTGACTCATTGCACAAAGATATGCTCGATTTTGAAAAAATACTAAATCTACCTTCACCATTAGAACCTATCTACGATTCGATATTTGAAGAAAAAGCATTAAAAGTCTTTATAAAAAGAGATGATTTGATTCATCGGCAAATATCAGGAAACAAGTGGCGAAAATTGAAGTTCAATCTTTTGGCGGCAAAAAGGCAAGGTTTTAATAAACTAATTACCTTTGGTGGAGCACATTCTAATCATTTATATGCAGTAGCAGCTATTGGTAAGTTCTTTGGTTTTGAGACGAGTGGCATTATCAGAGGAGATGAACTGAATGAAACGTCAAGTATTACGCTGAAATATGCCGATGAATGTGGAATGCAATTACATTTTGTTTCAAGGGAAGCTTATAGAGATAAAGATAAATTGCTTGAAGTCTATAAAAAAGATGATCAATATGCATTACCGGAAGGAGGAACCAATGAATTAGCGTTGGCAGGAATAGGGGAGATGTACGAAGAAATTATAAACCAATTAGGCCACAAACCAGATTATGTATTTTGCCCGATTGGGTCAGGAGGAACTATGGCAGGGTTAATCAATGCTACCTCGGAGACTAGAATAACAGGAATTTGCGTATTAAAAAATGCGAACTATTTAGAAGACGAAATCTTATCATTGATTGAAAATAAAGAGAACTTGCTTCACAAGAACTTCGAAATTTTCTGGGATTTTCACCAGGGGGGCTATGCAAAAAAAAATCCTGAACTACTCGCCTTTATTGAACAATTTGAGACAAAACATCACATAGAAATAGAGCATGTTTATTCAGGGAAGATGTTTTTTGCTTTTTACCAATTATTGAAAACTGAAATTAAAAATAATAGCACTGTTGTATTAATTCATACAGGTGGATTACGTTGATTCTACACAAATTTGAATACTTTTGTGAAAATCATCGGAGTCGATCATTACCTTAAAAACTTTATCCTATGCAAGTAGAAATATTTAAAAGCCCACAAGAGTTAGCTGAACACACAGCGCAATTTATTGTTAATCTGGTAAGAGAGAAACCAACTGCTACCCTCATTCTGACATCTGGTGATACTCCTGTAAAAACCTACAAAAAAATTGTTGAATTAGCTCAACCAGGTGATTTCGACCATGTTACAGTAGTTGGTTTAGATGAATGGGTAGGTATACCTGCAACCAGCGAGGGCAGCTGCAGATATATTGTAGAAGAAAACCTATTAAAACCGCTGAATGTTAATCCCGCTCAATATACTTTTTTCGATTCGATGACTGATGATTTGCAAGGCGAATGTGCGCGGGTTGATAAGCTGATTTTTGAGAAAGGAGGTGCTGATTTTATAATAGTTGGTGTAGGCTTGAATGGCCATATAGGCTTGAATGAACCTGGAACAAGCTTTGATTTATACTGTCATGTATCAAAACTTGCAGAGATTACCATAAGTACAGGACAAAAATATTTTAACCAAAGCACTGAACTTACCCAGGGAATAACTATTGGCTTGAAACATTTATTGGAAGCTAAAATAGCCATTATGATTGCCACAGGCGAGAAAAAGGCTGAAATAATACAAGAAGTAGTGCTTCAAGAGCCTAATATTAACTTACCTGCTACAGTTTTCAAAAAGCACATTAACGGACATATCTGGATTGATAAAGCAGCAGCATCATTACTTCAATAGAGTAGTAGCATCAACGACTTCAAAATAAGGGTGGGTTTTTAGCATATCTCTTAATACCTGAATATGCCCTCCACCAATAATAACCAGTAGTTTCCGATCGACAGGATTGACACGAAGGAGTATATTCTGGAGTATTTTGATATTCCGAAAATACTCCTTCGCTGTAAATTCTGCACCATAACCATTTGTATTTGTATCCATCCAACCTGTTATGTTGAAATAGTGTAAGGTGGATATACTTTCTTCTGAATTTAATAATGTAAGATGATCTTTTATGCTTAAATTTTTCCAGGTCTCATATCGGGCCAGATAATCTTTCAAAGCTTTATTTACACTAGGATTGGCCTTAAAATAGGCATCATAAGATGGGCGTTTCCTTTCTAATTCATGCGAATAAAAACTCAGTAGTGTATCAACTTTATTTCGGGCTATTTTTAATCCGGGTACTAATTCTGGTTGTACATAATTAACACAGGTAACACCAGTTAGAAGATTAAGTTTGTGGGCTAGTTTTATGCCAAGCTGATAAATTTCATTATATTCTACATTTCGCTCAGTTGGCTTAATACCATTCTGATAGTTTTTATAAACATTATCCCAGAAAGGCTGCGTGTCAGGTGTATTCTCAACAAAAATTTTATCAGGCTTAAATTTCGCAAGGGTTTCGACTACTTCTGAAATCTGTTGTTGACGGTCAGCTGAAAGTAAATCAGTAAGTGACCCTTGTTTATAATCAGGTGTTTCTCCCATATGAAAGACACCTAGAAAAGCGATTTGTATTCTTCCACTTTGGGCAAATAATTGAAAAGGAACAATTGTTAGGAAAACAAATAAGATAATTTTTTTCATGTATAGGGTTTTGCTATAAACTTACGCAAAAAGAAGCCAGAATAGAAAGAAATTGAAGCGTTTTAAGTAAAATCCATCATTTTACCATCTTTTGACAATTGAAACATAGGAACCAAAATTATCTCTGATTAGATCTCCATGATCAACCGCTATATTTACATTTAAGAAGGCTTTTAATTTACTTAGAGGAATAGCCGTATTGACACTATAAGATATTTGAGATACAGGAGTAATCGGTTTACCAATTACGTCGTAAGAACCAAAATTTTTGCTGTAAGATATTCTATTTGTAAAATTAATGGTACCAATCTGGTTCGCTAAACCCAAATAACACGCCCAGACGCGATTGTTGTTAACGAATATATAATTATTATCCACTTGTTTTTCAGATCTTAAGTTTTCTTCCGGAGTTAAGAATGGTGTACCGATGGTATTGCGATTATAAGACCATCCGTCAAGGTATTGTTGATGATTAAAAATGAAGTTCTCTTCGTTTGGGTGTCTGTCAGGTAAACCTAAAAGCCTTCCGAATGCAGCCACATAATGTCCCTGGTTTTTAGTATAGAGATATTCAAATACAATTTTTTTAAAGGCAGATTTACCGGGTGTAAAACTTATTCCATAGAGTCCATCATCCGTATTAGTTAAGCCGAAAAGTTGTCCGTCGTCAAAAATAAATTGTTTGTATAATAATAACCTGCTTTTTTTAATCATGATTTCGGCACCTGCATCCATTGAGCCCAGGTGATTTCCGAAACGATTACCTAGTTCAAACTTATTATATTCTTCATATTTGGGTATCATACCCCATATTTTTTTAAACGGAAATACCACATTGCCATATACAAACCAGTCTTCCGGAAATTTGCCATTATATAATCTATCATCTCCTTCGGGCAATTTAACTTTCGGCGTGCCTCCCCATTGCACATTATGCACAATACCACCATAAAGCTTTACTTTGGCGGTTGGAGCACCCAATCTTAAAAAGAAAGACTTCTGATGCAGATAATAACCTTTTGCATAACTTTGTTCTCCAAACCATGCATGGGCAAAAGTGCCTTTAAAGCTAAGCCACTTAAACAATAATCGGGTATAGTCAGGAATACCAATCTGAACTCTAGGCAGAGGTAGAGAATTGCCAGACCAAGAAATTGAACCTGAACTAAGGGTCGTATCTACTAATCCATATATTTCTTTTTTTCGTCCACCGTAAATCTGAAGAGCCCCAATCTTGGCAGAAATGTAGCCTTCAGGCACAACTAACTGGGGTTGTCTGCCCAGAAAAGTTACCAACTCGGCACCATAATCAAGTCTGAAAAATTTATTGAGCGTGTCTTTTTTAGTTCTTAAAATCTGGCGGCAAAGAAAAGCAGGGAGTTCTTTAGGAATACTTCCATATTGATTGCTTGCTTGCCAGAAAGGTAATTTACTGGTAAGAGAGAAATATCCTCCCAATTCAAATTCATAATTGAATTTGTTTTTGAGCTGCTTTTCCTGGGCAAATACAGCAGTGGTAATAATAAATGTAAGTACAGCGGTAAAGATTTTCATTACTGCATTTTGAAGCTACTTTTTGGGTTGTATTCTACTGTTAAATACTGGGCAAAAACAGTGCCTAATTTGAAATCCATTGCATAATCAGGCCAGTAACGTATCCACAATACGTACCAATGGCATTACCTAAAATAGCCAGTAGTACTCCAATGGGTGCTAGTGAAGGGTGAAAAGCTGCTGCCACAACAGAGGCTGAGGCAACACCGCCGACATTGGCCTGTGAGCCAACCGCTGTAAAAAAGAAAGGGGCTCTCACCATTCTTGCCGCTATTAAAGTAAAAATAGCGTGTGTCAGAATCCAGATTAAACCAACAATAAACAAAGTAGGATTCTGAAAGGCGTCAAAGATATGCAATTGCATACCAATTGTTGCAATGAGCATATACAAAAACAAAGTACCAAATTTAGTTGCTCCCCAGGTTTCTAATTGACGGGCTTTGGTTGTCGATAATATTAGACCCGAAGAAGAAGCAATGGTCACAATCCAGAAAGATTTAGAGGCCAGACTATAGGCTTTCAGCATTGGGTAATTTTGCTCAATAAACGGGGCAATAATATCCGCAAGAAAATGCGAAACAGCAGTAATTCCAAAACCTACAGCCAGCAGAATCATTAATTCCTGAAAATCAGGGTTCTTTTGTTGCGCACTTTTATTCTCAACTTTTATTCTTATTTCTTCAATAACTGATGAGTCGGCTTTCATTTTTTTATCTATCGATGCCGACCTTCCAACAAAATACAATAAAAGCCCCA
>CBIHRH010000335.1:0-5984 GCA_966212365.1 uncultured Emticicia sp.
ATAATATTTCTGGGGAATATGATTTTATGATAAAAGTGGTAGTGGATGACATGCGAGAATATCAGAGCTTTCTGATGAATAAATTAGCTTCGCTTGAAAATATTGGTAGCACCCACAGCATTTTTGTGATGAGTGAAATTAAGAATGAAACGAAGTTTGAAGTTTAATTTTTTTGGAGAAAGGAATTAATAAATGATTTTGCAAAGTGTGTCACGGCTATACTCGTCCGAGAAAGGCCGTGACACGCATACTCCAGGAATTTTTATATCTTTTTTGCTTCAACTAGTCTTATGCATTTCATAGATAACCGCGAACTGGAAGCGACCGTCGCCCGGTTCGCGCCACAAGCTTTTACTTCCTATAATCTAAAGCAGGTTTTCTGTCTCCTACTAATGAAATATATTTAAAATCTGTGCCTCTGGCTTTATTAAACTCTTCTTTCGCTTTTTTTACTGTTTCTGGACTCTCGAATAATTGAGTGGCTGTGAGCGCTAAGGTTTTAGCTGCTACAATCATCCCTTTGCGGCCGATGCTCATTCCGCCTGCGGCCACTGCCTGCCAGCTATGTGCCGGAGTGCCAGGTACCCATGTTGCCACGCTTAATCCAACAGTGGGCACAGCCCAACTTACATCACCAACATCTGTCGAACCACCTGCTCCGGTTTTTTCTACATCCAGCGGTTTGATGCCTGTGGCATCTTCATACCTTAAATGATCTAATCCCAGGTTTTTCGATAGTTTTTCAGCGTAGGTTTTTTCCTCCGGTGTATAGTTTAACCCTCCAACTTTAACCAGATTATCCTGCATTACTTGCGTGAGCGTTTCGTTTGATAATAGTTCGTAAGTTCCCCCTGTTAATTCCCATTCTACTCTGGTATCTGTACCCATGGCAGCGCCTTTAGCGGCTTTTTCTATGCGAGACCAAACGTCGATTACCACATCACGGCGAGGATTACGGGCATAATAATACACTTCGGCAAAATCAGGAACCACATTTGGTGCTTTGCCACCATTTGTAATCACATAATGAATACGCGAATCAGACGGAATGTGTTCTCTTAACATATTAACCATATTATTCATGGCCTCTACCCCATCTAATGCCGAGCGGCCTTTTTCGGGTGATGCTGAAGCATGCGCAGAAACCCCATAGAATCTGAATTTACCTGATTTATTAGCTAAAGAAGTACCAAAACTGGCAGTATTGAAAGAACTTGGGTGCCAGTGTAAAACAGCATCCACATCGTTGAATAATCCGGCTCGAACCATATACACCTTGCCCGACCCACCCTCTTCCGCCGGACAGCCATAAAAGCGGATTGTGCCCTTGATATTGTTGGCCTTCATGTATTCTTTTACAGCAATAGCAGCCGCAGCCGAGGCTGTACCAAATAAATGATGCCCACAAGCGTGGCCGGCAATCGCTCCAATTGATTTTTGGTCTGATGTAGAATCTTGTGAAAATCCGGGTAATGCATCATACTCTCCTAAAATACCAATCACTGGTTTGCCTTCTCCAAAAGAAGCTACGAATGCCGTTGGAATTTCAGCTACACCTTTTTGAATGGTAAAACCTTCTTTGGCTAATGTTTCCTGCAAAAGTGCTGAGCTTTTTGTTTCCTGATACCCTACTTCCGCATAATTCCAGATTCGTTTGGCAATACTGCCATAATACATCTCCTTTTTGGCAATGCCTTCTAGGATGTGTTTAAAGATATACCTAAAAAAATAAAGATTCAAACAATTATACAATATTGCCTGAATCTTTATAGTAATAAGCTTAAATATACAAGCTTAATTAGCGGATACTTGTCCCTGTTTTTGTATCGTTTCTTTCAAATCTTCAATACCGCAGATTTCTTTTTTTACCAAATCTGGTCTTGACGAAGAAATCAAGTGGCCTGAATCTGGAATGAAAATAAATCTGGCACTTTTATTTGCTGCAAGCATTTTCTTGGCAAATGAAAAATTGGTTGTGTCTACAATCCAGTCTTGTCCACCACACATTACTGTTACATCGGATTGTATTTTAGGCCATTCACTTTTCAATTTTCGCAGTTCTACCACATGTGCATACTTTTCGTCAGTAGCTGTATTCATTCGCTCCGGTAAAAACCATCTTACCAGAAAGAGTTTACCATATTTAGAAAACCACCAGAATTTTTCGGTATCTGGGTCGATAGCAGGCGATAATAATATCACTTTTTTCACTAGTTCAGGATACATCGCTGCTATTTCAGCTGCTACAGGGGCTCCATAAGAGCGACCGACTATAATCGCCTTTTTACCGGAGTGATTACTTTTCAATGCCAAAACAATGGCTTGCGCTTGTTCTACCAGGCTATAAACTTTCTTCTTGGGTTTCTTCTGCGATTTACCATAACCGGGCCTATCTACAGAAATCAGATGAAACTGATGTTGCAGAGCACTATCATCAAGCATATTCATATAGCCATCCCAGGCACCGGGAGCACCATGAATAAAAAGGACAGGCTGAGCAGTATCGGCTCCAAAAGTAACATAATGCAACTTCAGGGAGTCGTTTTCAACCATGTGATATAAAGGCGTAGCTAATCGGTCACGGTAATGCTCTTTAATTTCTGATTCAGTCATTATCCATCTGCTGAAACAAGAGCCAAGAAGAATACTTAAGGCAACAAAAGCTATAAATCGCTTTGTTCGGCCATTCAGTTGCTTAATTCGGTTCACTATAATTTATTAATTACATTTTCAAAGGCTTACTACTATAACGAAATTAAGCCTCTAATCGTTTACCCGAATCTTTTAAAAATTATTAAAATTTAAAACTTCAAGCCAAATTTCTTACCAGCCATTGTTTTCACAATTCCCTGAAACTCAAGATTTAATAATAAAGAAGCTAAACGATTGATGGGTATCTGGGTTTGCCAGCTTAGATTATCAATCTGGGTTTCGCCATTTGTTCGTAAATAAGCTATTACCTGACCTTCTTCCTGGGTAAATTGAGCCAAATCAATCTCTGGTTCCTTTGGTTTTGCTTTTACAATGCCTTTGCTTTCAACGCCCCAATTCATGACCTCAATAATATCAATGACTTCAGTGAAAATATTGGCCTTGTTTTCTTTAATTAATTTATGGCAACCACTTGAATATTTATTCGTAAGACTTCCGGGCACAGCAAATACTTCATGATGATAATTGTTGGCAAAATCTGCTGTTACCAAGGCGCCACCTTTATTAGCCGATTCAACCACAATATTCACGTCGCTCAATCCGGCAATGATTCTGTTTCGGGCAATAAACAGATTACGAATTGGCTGCATGCCAAAAGGATTTTCTGTTAATAATCCCCCTTTTTCGAACATTTGCTCAGCATATTTTCTATGTGCGGCCGGATAAATAATATCAATTCCGCTTGCCATTACGCCAATGGTAGGCACATCATGATCAAGAGCGGCTTTGTGAGCAATAATATCAATGCCGTAAGCTAAACCACTGATGATACTTACTTCAAATGGCTTTAATTGTTCAACAATTTCTTCGGTTATTTTTCTACCATATTCTGTTGCCTGTCTTGTGCCCACTATGCCAACAGTGCGTAATGCACTTAAATCTCCATTTCCTTTGAAGTACAGAACAGCCGGCGCATCATAAAGACCATTGAGTCGAGAAGGATAATCCTTATCTATAGAAAAGTAGAGTTTTACTTGCTGTTTTTCTGATTCTTTTAAGATATTTTCAGCCCTTGCCAGTAATGTTTTATTCTTAAGGCTCTCAATAATTTGTTTACCAACACCGGGAGTTTTCAGCAGTTTATCTGTCTTTGCTTTAAATACATTTTCGGCCGAACCCATATTACTGATTAATTGTCGAAACATAATACTTCCGACGCCCTCGACCAAAGTTAAAGCAAGTTGGTATATTTTTTCCATTAAGGTATAGATAGTTCAGCCAAAAGTTATCCGATTAAATTATAAAATAGTTTATTTCTTTAATATATATTCTCCCCTGATTGGATAATGATCTGAATAAGGAACATCTGAATAAGTTTTGAAGCTTTTGATTTCAAAATACCGGTCATCAAAGAATTGATTATCAATTCTTAAAAAGCCGGGTGAACGATGATAAGTGAAACCAAACCCTCTGCCTTTTTCCTCAAATGAGTTTTTCAGATATTTAAGCGTTCTACCATAAGTGTACCCATAAGGTACTTCGTTGAAATCACCCGCCAAAATAATTGGATATGGACTATTTTTTATCCATAATTCCAGTTCTATCATCTGAATTATTCTATCGCTAAAACCTTCCTTTAATTGGTGATAGATGGTTTTAGCCTCTTTTTTAGCCTTTTCTTTATCATCTCCGGCATCTAAAACTCTGTTGACACGCACGCCCATTGAACGTAACTGAATGTTTATCACTCTTATGGTATCCTTTCCAATCACTATATCAGCAGATAAAAGCCCATTATGATTAATTGACCAATGCTTTTCTTCCTTCCTGATTATCGGATATTTGGAGAAAATTGCCAGACCTATAGACCCTTGTCCTTTATCGTTTCCTGGTGTAGAATGAACATAAGTATAGTAGGGATGTGTTCGTCTGAATTTCTGAATCATACGGAACTGCGGAATATAATCGACATTGAATAGTTCCTGCACAACCTTAATATCGGCATCTATACCGGTAGCATTATTAATTAATTTAATTGCGTTGGCAGAATCGCTCCTCATGGTATAGCTTTCAACATCACACCACATCAGATTATAGCAAAGTATAGAAATACCTTTCCGCTTATCCTCTTCATTTGTACTATGCCATGTAAAAGTGCGCAACAGCAAGGGAAAGCCGATTAATAAAATACCAATAGAAATAAATACTCTGCGCGATTTTCTGAAAGCCCAGATAATGATAAAAAAGATATTTCCGGCAAAGGCGAGGGGTAGTGATAACATCAGAAAACCTCCAAGCCAATGCTTTACGCTCACTGAATAGCTCAATTGATACACTAATAAGGTATATAGTGCCAACATCATATTCAGAAAGAATAAGAATCGCTTCAAGAAAAGTCTGATGAGTTCCATCATTCGATTTTAAACTTAGAAAATCAGGGTTCCGCTCCTGAAACTGACTGAATAGTATTTTTGCTTTTTCGTATTATAATTTATCTATTCAAACAGATTCCTAAAAATAGTTGCTTCTTGTGAAAACGAAAAACGATAGGTTGAATTAAATATTGAATTGTATAAAATATCGCTGTCAGAAAAGAAACAATAGAATTATTCCTGAGGTTTATATAATTTTTTCAACATCATATATATTGATATATTACTTTTCCTATTTAATTGCATCCCTCAAATCTAATCTATCCTATACCTATTTCAAAAAATAGTCTTATTTCTGCGGATTACTTATCCAGAATATCTATAAAAAATACAAATTAACCCTATCGCTTCCTGTAAATCAGAATTGCACTGATCCGGAATTATGGAATACATAAGCTATATACGGCAAATCTCTAAAATAATACTACCCATAAACTTAAATTATAAAATATAGTACCTCTTACTATATCTGTGTTTTTTTAGATTTTCCTATAAAAAAAACACAACAAAAAACCCTTACTATCAAATAAGGGCTTTGCGTTAGCTTGTTCATAATGTATGGTACATAGGCAACTGTTACCAAAGCAGTTGCAAAAATTGTAGTGGATCTTAGAATAAAGGAATTTAATTAGTCATTTTCATCTAATTCAAATATTTCTTCTACTGATTTCGAGAAAATTTTGGCGATTTTCATTGCCAACACCGCTGACGGCACGTATTTATTGCTTTCAATTGCATTGATAGTCTGGCGGCTTACATTGATTCGCTCAGCTAAATCGGCCTGAGTAATATCAAGAATAGCACGCTCGATTCTGATTCTGTTTCTCATGGCTTCAATTATTTTGCAGTTTACCGTTAGCTTCAAAAGAGGGTTTAATAAATAATATGTAATGAAACCTG
>CBIHRH010000336.1:0-5979 GCA_966212365.1 uncultured Emticicia sp.
CCGCTTACGCTCTGAGATTATCGATGCAGGCCCAAGTGGTGAGTTATTCTTGGGCGGTACAGGTCTTTCGGCCACAGGTACCATGCACCGCAACGGGTATCCTTATGGTATGATTTACGGCTCCAAAAACGCCCGTAGCGAGGAAGGGAAACTCTTGATCAGCCCTATCAATGGATTGCCGATTCTTAGCCCGACTTCTGATATCCTGGCAAATCCCGCTCCTAAGTTTACAGTGGGTTGGACAAACACTTTCACTTATAAAGGCTTCACTCTAACAGCCTTGATGGACTACCGGCATGGGGGAAGCATGTTCTCGGCTACAGCAGCTTCTTTATTATTGAGAGGTCAGTTGAAAAACTCTGAAGACCGCGAAGGTATGCGCGTGATTCCTGGTGTATTAGGCGACCCTCAGACCTACAAACCACTACTGGATGAAACAGGCAAACAAATCAGAAATACAATTCCGATGACGGCCTTCCAATATCATTTCTCTAGTGGATTTGGTGCTTATGGTGCTGATGAAACCAATATTTATGACATTACTACGATTCGTCTGCGCGAGGTTTCTTTAGGTTATGTGATTCCGAAATCTGCTTTGAAGAAAGTACTTCCATTCCTTGGTAGTGCCAGAATCTCGGCTTCGGGAAGAAACCTCTGGTTCAAAGCGCCAAATATGCTTCCGGGTCTGAACTTCGACCCAGAGGTATTATCAAACTTTGCCGACTCAAACATTCAGGGTTTCGACTTAGGTGCTGCTCCTTCTACCCGTCGTTATGGAGTTAACCTTGCTGTAACATTCTAATTCTGGGAACTACCTAAACAACAGAAACAATGAAATTAAAAAATATATCAAAATTAGTACTGACCACCAGTATCGTCAGTGTAATGAGTAGCTGCGACATGACGGACCTGGATATTAACCAGGACTTAAACCGCCCGTCGGTAGCTGCCGTAAAACTATTATTGCCAACGGCTGAATCTGCAGCAGTAAATGCTATTACCTCTCTTTCTGAAAACTCTTTGGGTTTTGCCGGATTGCTGAGTAGTGCAGATAATTATGATCTGAACAACCAATCGTACAACGGTACATGGAATAACTTCTATCGTGACCTGAACAACGTTGAAGCGATTATCAATGCCAGTGCAAATAGTCCACATTACCTTGGTATCGCACAAACCCTGAAAGCCCTGGCAATGGGGAATTTTGTAGATATGTTTGGTGATGCTCCATACTCTGAAGCATGGAAAGGTAATGCAGAAACCGTAGTTCTGACACCTAAATTCGATAAGGATTCTGAAATCTATGAAGCCTTAATCAAACTTTGCGATCAGGCAGTGGCCAACCTTTCGAAAACAAGCCCTGTATCGGTAGCCACAGAAGGAGGTGATTTCCTTTATAAGGGCAGCATTACTAAATGGATTAAATTAGCTAAAACTGTAAAAATAAAATTATTACTTACCTCCCGTAAAGGACGTGCTAGTGGTAATGCTGATTTAAAAGCTGCTTTGGCCGCAGGTGGATATATTACTGATGCTGCCGATGATTTCATTTTCAGATTCAGCACGGCTTCTGCGCCTGAAGGTCGTCATCCTTGGTTCCGTTCTGCTTATCTGGCAGATAACGGTTTCTCGTATCCAAGCCATCAGTTGATGTCTGAAATGATTTTCAATAAAGACCCTCGTCTGGATTTTTATTTTTACCGTCAGACAGATAAAATTCTTGACCCATCAAACCCAACAGATAGAGGTACTATTCCTTATGGAGGCTCATACCTGGTATTGAAACCTGCTTTCTGGGAAAAATGGAATCAGGTATTTGGCAAACCTACTAAAACTGACTCTATGTATGTAGCCGGATTCTTCGGTCGCGATAGAGGAGATAACACCGGGGTACCTCAAGATGGTGCTTTACGTACGGCACCGGGTGCTTATCCTGCCGGAGGTTTATATGGTGGCAGAGGGGTAGCAGCCAAAGCATTGACAGGTGGCAGAGGTGCAGGCAATGGTATCTGGCCTTTATTAACCAGTAATAATATCAAATTCTATCAGATTGAGTCAATCCTCGATGGTGGTGGCGATGGCGATGCCAGAGCAATATTTGAAGCGGCAATTAAAGAGCATATCAAACGTGTGGTTGATTTAGGATTAAGCGTTGATGCTGCTAATGCCAAAGCTCCTGCAAGTGCAGATATTGATGCCTATGTGGCCAGCCAGCTGGCGTTATACGATGCAGCCCCATCAAACAATGCCAAACTGAATGTAGTAATGAAGCAAATGTGGTTCTGTTCATGGGGGCAAGGGATTGAAATCTGGAACGCACTTCGTCGTACAGGGTTTCCTTCAAATATCAATAACCCGATTATCAAACCAGCACGCCAGTTCGCCTTGCGTTTACCTTATCCATCGCAAGAGGGTAGCCTGAACTCAAATGCAAGCCCGAAACTCACCGAAGTTATTTTCGACAGAGACCCTGTGTTCTGGGATAAAATTAAATTGAAATGGGAGTTTTAATCAATGGTTCAAACAATTTAATTAATCTCAAAAAATTTAATTGCTCATTACAATGAAAAAAATATTAAGTCTTTCAATCATAGTTTCTCTCCTGTTTGCATTCAGTGCCTGTCGGGATGAATCGTTGAATCCTTTACCGGGTTGGGATCCGGGTGTGCATGCCTTTACGGTATTTGATGGCATCAATTTTAATGGTAATATACTGGCAAGACCACAGCCTTATGAGGTGGCCAATGCTAAAAACTTTTCGAAGGCCAGCCAGAATACCTCAAAGGTTGATTTAAAAACCCGTTGGGTATCGTTAGATAATAAACTGACAGTAACCAAAATCGAAATTTATGTGCGTGTTTTGGAATCTTACAACGACCCTGATGGCAACCCAAAAGTGGCCGATTTGAGTGAAAACGGTAAAGGTAAACTGATAACTACTATCACTACACCTGCGGCTAACCGCCAGTGGAATACTTTCAGTATTTCAGCGCAACAAGTATATGAAGCGTACAAAAATGCATCTGTTGCCTACGATAAAGTAACTAAAGTAAATGTATTTAATAACCCGGCAAGACCACGTCCGGCTGGCGCCTGGTTCAGACCAGCAGAGACAGCCGGATACGGCAGTGTAGGCGCTGATAGTTTTGTAGTTACCTGGGTATTAACCACGAGCGACGGGCAGGTTTTCAATACGTGGAATCCTGATTCTATATGTGCCGACCCGACTCCGGTTTCTGAGGCTAACTCAAACTGTCAGTTGACTTTCACAGTCCGTTAGGTTTATAGTTTGTTTATTAGGATAAATACCCCATTCCCTCTGTTCCCTTCCTCTAACGGGGAAGGATAAGGATGGGGTTATTTTCCATAAGAATTAGTTTACTATCTATGCGGCAGTTTTTGTTTTATCTTCTTCTCTTATCTACTACTGCGGCTTTTTCTCAATCAGCAAGCGAAATAAACTTCTACGACCATATTGCACCCATCATCCATAAAAATTGCACGCCTTGCCATCAACCCAATAAATCAGGGCCATTTAGTCTGATAACATATGAGGAGGTGAGTAAAAGAGGGCGATTTATAGGTAAAGTCACACAGGCGAGATATATGCCCCCATTCCCTGCCGACAGAAAATTTCAATCATATCTGAATGAAAGGAGCCTGACGGTGGGTGAAATAGCCACCATTCAACTCTGGATTGAAGGGGGGATGAAAGAAGGTACTAAAAAGCCGGAACAGAAAAGAAAATCCATTGCACCTACTAATGAGAGTCCGCCTGATTTGGTATTAAAAATGCAGAAATCCTATGAGATTACAGGAGACAATACTGAAGATTTTCGTTTTTTCAGCTTACCTACCAATCTACCCAAAGACCAGTATATTACTTCCATTGAGTTTTCAGCAGGCAATAAAAAATTGGTGCACCACAGCCGCCTGATGGTAGATACTACCAACCAGATACGTGGCATAGATGGTCTGGCAGAAACTGACCCTAGAGTATTGGAGTTTCAGAAAATAGCTTTGAAAGAAGAGTTTCTCTATGGCTGGGTACCCGGTAACGACCGCATCTATTTTCCGCAGGGAACGGGTGTAAAGCTCAACGCCAATGCCGATTTTATTCTGAATATGCACTATGCTCCTTCACCTGCTGCAAGCACCGATCAATCAGAAATCAGGCTGTATTTTGCGAAAAATAAAGTTGAAAGAGAAGTAAAGAATTTTACACTGCGCGAGAACGATATTACAAACAAGCCTTTTATCATCAAATCAGGCGAAAAGCCCACGTTCTACATCTCAAAGAAGATTGATAAGACGGTTTCATTAATCTCAGTGCTTCCACACATGCATCTGATTGGGAAGAGTTTCAGGGCATTTGCAATTACTCCTGCTGGTGAGGTTGTCAATCTCGTAAAAATAGATAACTGGGATTTTAACTGGCAGATGACTTATCAGTTCAAAGAATTGCTCAAAATCCCTGCAGGTTCTACTTTTATTGTTGAAGCAACTTACGATAATTCAGCCGATAACCCCGAAAACCCTTTCGACCCACCAAGAGATATTCACTATGGCTGGGCCACTACTGATGAAATGCTGAATCTGGTGTTGTATTATGTGGAGGAGTGAGAAATTAATTGTGAATGCGTACGCCGCCCGGGCGGCGTACGCATTCACAATTCACGATTAAAAAGTAATCACTCAATATCTTCAAAGCGCGCATCCAATAGCCTCGTGATAGTTAATTTTCATCTTTTCCCCTTTCAACAAAGCCTCAATCGCTTCTAATAAATAATTTTCAGTAGCCTGCGCTCTGCTTTTACCAAGGCTGTAAAACCAGTTATCTATGGCTCCTTGATAAACGGTTTGGCGTTGGTTATTGAGCAAAAATACTTCGGGTGTTACACTGCCTTTCAATTGGTGAAGTAGTTTTCTTTGAGTATCGAAATAAATGGGTAAGTCAAACTGGTACTCTGTTTTGAAAGACTTAAACGCTGCTTCATCCGTGCTTTTGTGCGGATAAACTACATATACCTTTATACCCTTAGCGCTATACTTTTGATTGATTTCTTTGAGCAACTTAGTGTATTTCTGGCAGATGGGGCATTCAATATCAAAAAAGACGATTACTGAGCCTTTGTTTAGATTGAGGTCTGAGAAATTGAATTTCAGGTCAGTATCGCTTTTTAGTTTTTGGCTGAATGATGTAAGGCTGATGAAGCTATAAAGCAGGGTAATACACAGAGGTTTGTATGGTCTCTTTTTTGTGTACTCTTGTTTTATGATTTGCAATGAAGGCATAATTCAGCAGATAATAATTAACCTATAGAGATATATTATTTATAATTTGTCGTGGTAGAGACAGGGCAATGTGCCCTGTCTCTACAGATTGTCATACACAAGAATCTACATTTTAAGGTTTAAAATTTTTAACCCCTACCTACATTCCGTCCTATTTCAATTCACTAGCCTTAATTTCTTTCGTCCATAATTCTTTGCCGTCTTTATCTAATACATTGATTTTCAGGACTCTGCTAGTACGTGGGCCTGATATTTCCAATAGCCCGTAGTTATGTTTGGTTACGGTGGTGCCCTCTACATAAGGTACGTCCGCTTCTTCTTTCACAGGTTTTGAGGGGCCTGAGGTTAAAGCAGAGATAGTTAAATCATATAAAGGATAGCTACCCGGACGGTCGACTTTGCAAAGCGCTGTCCAATGGCGGTCTCCGCTGATAAATATTACACCCGGAATTTTCTCTTTCGTAATCAGGTCGAATAACTGATTACGCTCTTCCTCATAGTTAGCGAAGTTTTCGAATATCTTGGCCGGATTGCCCACTTGTCCACCTACTATCACAAACTTAAATGGTGCATTCGAGAATTTAAGGGCATCTACCAGCCATTGAATCTGTTTTTGTCCAAAATACTCCCGGCTGCCTGTGGTGCGGTCGTTTGGTGTTCTACACCAAACGGCAACCCACAACA
>CBIHRH010000337.1:0-5977 GCA_966212365.1 uncultured Emticicia sp.
TTAATATTGCTAAAGCATACTACTAAAAGCTATTTTTTTGATGCCTTTGGCATCACCGCGAACTGGAAGCGACCGTCGCTCGGTTCGCGCCACAGTTTGCCTCACTGAAAGAATTTAGTTACTGACATTTGTATTTAAATAATCTTCACAGATTTTCAGAAAATGGTCTAAATCCGGTAGTTGTTGGTGTTCTACTTTAGCAGCTTCGTCCCATCTGCGCATTCTGATGATGACGTCGAAATAAGGATTCTTTTCAAATGTCTCTGCCTCTTTTTGCTCCATCTTGCCGCCCTGAAACTCCAGTGTTTGTTTGCTGGCTTCAGATAGATTGTTGTAATAAGACGGATTGGCATAACATAAATAACGCTTGGCATTTACGTGGTTCTCTACCAGAATGGCTATTTTTTCAGAAAAGCCTCTGTCTCGCAGCCAGTCTGCGGCTACGCCTTCATGGTTTTTTCTGCCATATTCTGCCATCAGTTCTTCTTCTGAGGCAGCAGGTAGTAAATGCCCGATATCGTGCAAAAAAGCCGCTATCTGCACTTCCTCATCAAAGCCTGATTTTTCGGCCAGAATAGCAGATTGAGCGGCGTGTTCAAACTGGCTTACAGGCTCGCCATAATATTGTTCATCGCCCTGTGAGAGGAATATGGCGCGAATCTCATCAATAACTTTGCTAATATCTGCCATGTGTGTAATAAGTTAAATAAAGCTTGAATTAAAAAGTAGCGGAACAACGCTCCGCTACTTTCAACTCTTACCTATGATGTACAAAAGCTACTTCATGATCCAAACTGTGTCGTTGATGTCGTCTTTACCGCCATATTGGCTGGTAATCGCATCATTATAATTTTTGGTATTAGTAGTACGTTCTGAAAGTGGGTATTGCCAGCGAACTGCGATACGGTTTGAGTTACCGTTGCCTACGCCAGTTTCAAATTTAGGGAAGCCCGTACGTCTCCAGTTAAAATAGGCTTCCATACCCGAGTTCATAAAGAATGCTGCATATTTCTGGTCTAAAATCTGTTCTAAACCTTTGATGGTTTTACCGTCATATTTCACAGTTGGCTGCGCATAATAAGCATCAAAATTAAAATTAACTGTATAAGTAGCTAAGTCAGCTGCTTCTCTACCACCAGTTTTAGAGTAAGTCATGGTATTAGTGCCATTTACAACTCCGTAGAAATTCATAGAAGCTTGTATACCTTTTTTATACCAAGCCTCACCATCACCTGTTGCCCAGCTTCTGTGTAAGCCTTCTGCAATATTGAAGCACATTTCAGGATAACCTACGATGAAAGTGTTTTCAGCAGTATAGTTACGGTAGTAACGGTAACGATTCTGGAACGAATATACTCCCGGAGCAAAACCTGCACCGTTGTTTCTTCCGGCTTTATCACTCATATCAGCTAAATCTTCTGCTGAACTTGCTCCTACATAGGCTGTATAATCTGACGGCAATTTACCTGCTTTCAGCTCAGCACCTGCAGGCTCGCAGGTAATCATCACACGTGGGTCGTTCAAACCAGATAGCAAGCCTACGTATGTTTTCGCCATGTTCTGACGAGTCGCATCAAAACCAAAGTTATCAGGATTTGACGGGTACTTGTTAAAGTTATTGTACTTAAACTCTAAGTTATCTTCCAGACCTGCCGGCAAAGGGAATTTTGTAGGATTACCTAATATCTCTGCAAAACGAGCTTTCACGTTCAGGTCACCTTCTGCTTCTTTTTTGCTCAACGAAACCAATACTCTCAATTTGAAAGCATTTACAGCTTTTTGCCATTTACGAAGATCTCCACCAAAGTAGAAGTCACCTTGTACAGTCTGTCCTTGTGAAATCAAAGTAGCCAGATTGTCGTTAGCTTCATCTAACCATTTCAAAACCTGTACGTAAACCGCCTTTTGTGTATCATATTTAGGCGTAGTATTGGCGATACCTTTCAATGCTTCTGCAACAGGCAGATCACCTACACGTTTCGACATTTCGTCAATGAAGTAAGCACGGAAAAATTTACCAAGTGCTGTATAGCCATTTACTTCTGCCAAGCCTGCACGTTTTGCTTCTTCCTCCATTTTCACTACGTTTTTAAGCGTATTGTAGTGGTTAGGTGAGGCTGTCCAGGTATATTCGTTATTGGCATAGTAGTTATAGTTAGAGCAGTAGTATTGGTTCCAACGCATTTCTGCACTAAACGGACGACCAGTGTTATTAGCTAAGTCGGCTTCAACGCCTTGTAATACAAGAGAAGCAGGTACGTTTACCGGACGGTTCGGGTCTTTTTCAAGTTCTTCAAACGATCTTTCGCAACTGCTAAGTGTAACAGCTAGTACTGCGAAAGCTCCCGCGAATAATTTATGTATCTTCATTTTTGAATATTTTTATCTGAATGATGTTGAAATAAGGCTCAAATGAGCAATAAATTGAGATTAGAAAGTAAAGTTAAGGTTCACACCATATCTTCTGGTTGATGGTGTCTGCAAACCAGAACCAGCATCTGTGATGTACTGATTCAAATCAATATCTTTCTTCTCAGCAAAGTATAATAGGTTTCTACCTACCAACGATACCGAAGCATTTTTCACAACGCCACCAAACCATTTTTCAGGTAATGAATAACCAATTACTACCTCGCGCAACATAGCGAAAGAACGGTTCATTAAGTTACCATCATCTGTATTATAGTAACGACTCACGTAGTCTTGTACAAATTGTTTTGTATCATTGGTTTTGTATTGCAATTCTGCATAGTTGGTAATTTTACCATTTGCATCAAACTGAATAGGTACACCATTTGAAACCTGTACACCTTCGCCAACATAGGCTTTCACACCCAGGTAATCCTGCTCACGAGCTACACCCATTATTCCTTCTGTAGTACCGATATGGCGACCACCGCGGTATGTCTGACGTTGGATGTAGTTAGAGATTACACCACCGATACGACCATCGAACTGGAAGCTGAAATTGATGTTTTTATAGTTGAATTTGTTGTTGATACCAAATACAAACTTAGGATTGACATAACCTAAGAACTGGGCAACCGGAGTAGTAATAGGGCGACCCGAAGCATCATTGATAATTTGTCCGTCCGGAGTTCTTGCAAAGGCTGTTCCGTAGAATTTATCCAGACGGTCGCCTACTTTGAAGAATGTATTCAGGCTTTCAACACCCGGATAGATTTCTGTTAATCTCTCCTGGAAAGTAGAGTAGTTAACCACTACATCCCAGTTAAATCCATCAGCATTTTTGATTGGTGAACCTGTCAAAGCAACTTCCCAACCTTTTTTCTGCGTTTTGATACCGTTTACCAGGGCAGCTGTATAACCAGTTGTTGATGAAATCGGTAAAGAGAAAATTCTTGGACCTTCGTTTGAAATGAAGTAAGTTACATCCAAACCAATACGGTTTTGCAATACTCTGAAATCAAGACCAACCTCTGTTTGTGAAGTTGAACTTGGGTTCAAACCAGGGTTATTTAAAGTACCTGTAAAGTAGGCTGATGGTTGGTTGTTATAAGCAAATGGCGTAGAGTAAACTGCTGAGTTGCTGTAAGCAGGGCCATCGTACGGAGAATAATACTGGTCTCCATATCCTAGTGGGTTACCATCACCTAAGCTTGGTGTAGTACCGATAGTAGAGCGAGTCAAACCGTCTTTCACATTCGCATACGAACCTCTCAGTTTGAAGAAAGAGATAACTGATGGAAGGTTGATGTAATCAGATAAAACCGTTGAAGCCGAAACTGATGGATAGAAGAACGTATTATTACCTGATGGTAAAGTTGACAATTTATCCACACGACCTGTGGTTCCGATAGTTACAAAATTTTTGATAGTAAAGTCAGCAGAGTAATAAGCCGAATTTACACGCATAGCCGAGTTAAAGTTTGCTGTACGAACAGGGTTAGCAGAGTTGCTGAAGTTGTATAAGCCCGGTACGTTCAGGTAATCAGTTGAACCAAATTGTGAGCTATACTCAAAAGTACGGATATTACCCCCGGCCCAGATTTTTGCGTTCAGGCCTCTTACAATGTCTTTATCAAATTTCAATAAGATGTCAGTATTGTTTTCGAACAAGTTACGACGGTCTTCACGGTAGTCACCACGACGCTCATCACGGCCATAAGCACCAGCCGAATAAGGCATTTTTTCAGTACGTAACAAATTCCAGGTTGTGATTTGTGAGCGTAGTGTAGCCTCTAAATAATCTGTGAATTTATAAGTCAAAGCGGCCTGGCCGATGATATCACTTTTTTGGTGGCCTCTCAACCACTCATAACTCATGAAATATGGGTTATTGTAACGTTGGTACTCAGCATAAATTTGTTGGATACCTTCTTTACCTGCCTGCCAATAGTTACGCATATCGTCAACATCCCAGTCAGCACCTGCCCAAAGCGTCATATTATAGATGATTGAGTTAGGGCCGTAGTTAATATCAGGAATATTTGGCGTATACTGTCTGTTATACTGCAAGTTCGATGTGAACGAAAGTTTATCAGAGAATTTATAATCAGCAGCAATGTTAAAGTTGCTGATATTCAATTTAGTATTTGGAACAATACCGCGTTGAGAAATCTGCGAAGTGGAGAAACGTAAGTTATATTTTTCACCAGATGCAGAAACTGCAATATTATTAGTAGAAAGAATACCTGCTTGTAGGAAACGCTCTAAGTTATCTTTACCACGGGCAACCCAAGGAGTACCTTTTCTTACGCCAGTTACCGGGTCAACAGGACTATCGTATTGAGGAATCAACTGACCTTCAAATTTAGGTCCCCAACCACCATCGTAGTCACCATCGTTCAACCCACCACCTTTACCATCAACGAATGCATAGCGGCCGTGGTCACCCGGGCCATATAAATCCTGTACTTTAGGGATAGCATAAAAACCTTTATCCATCATTGTTGAAGAGTTAACTTCAACCGAGAATCCGCGCTTGTCTTTCGAACCACGTTTGGTAGTAATCAAAATCGCACCGTTTTTACCACGGAAACCATAAAGTGCCGAAGCAGAAGCTCCTTTCAGTACTGAATAAGTTTCGATATCATCAGGGCTGATGTTCCAGGTATCAGAGTTGATAGGTACACCATCTACTACATATAAAATCTCTGTATTACCACGTAAAGATATGTTTGGTTTACGTAATAATTCTGGTTGAGAACCGATTGTTAAACCGGCTACTTTACCGGCCAAAGCATTGATGGCATTTGGCTCACGTGCCTTAACGGTAGAAGCTCCATCGATTGACTGGATAGCTACCCCGATACGACGAATGTCTTTCTTAATACCTAATGCAGTTACTACAACTTCGTTCAAAGTCTTAGTATCTTCATTAAGGGTAATATTTATAGTAGTCTGGTTACCTACTGTGCGCTCTTCTGTTAAGAAGCCGATAGCCGAAAATACGAGAACCGTGTTTGAGTTTACATTACTTAATCTGAAATTTCCGGTTGCATCAGAATTAGTCCCCTGATTGCTACCTTTTACCAACACGCTTACACCGGGGATACCTTCACCATTGGCAGAAGATATTTTCCCGCTCACTGATGTCTGTGCATGAGTTGCTTCACTGATGAACAGACTAATCAGAAAAACTACCATGCATAATAGGAGATTTTTTTTCATAAATTTTTGTTTTTGTTTGATTTTGAAAGAGTTAGTCGCTAAATAATTTTATAGTGGTTCAGCAAGAATTTCAAGGTGCAAAAGTACGCTTATAACATTCCGTGAATGTTAAGGTGGAATTAAGCTATTGTTAAGTAAATGCCGATTTTTACTCATTTTTCAGGCTTTTTTGTGCAAAAACATGAAAAAACTGGCATTTTTTAAGAATTAACTACTTTTACTCATACTGAACTAAGTGCTGCAAAAGCACCGCTAAGAGGCAAAGGCATAACCAGACCTCGCTGGTAGCAGAAAAGGTGGTGTGATCGGTGTTTTTTTGTGCCTTATGGAAATGTTTAAAGGT
>CBIHRH010000338.1:0-5973 GCA_966212365.1 uncultured Emticicia sp.
AGCCCGGAGGGAGTATGTAATCGGGGTTTTGAGTTTTATCAGGCCCTTTGCACTGAAGCGTGAAGAAACAGAAGAAATATCAACCTTTTTTTTAATACAAATTATGATAAGCAGCTATTTTAAAATCGCCATTAGAAACCTTTTCAAAAATCTCAGGTTTACCACCATTAATATCGTGGGTATGACCTTAGGAATGGCTTGTGCCTTGGTTATTTTTCTGATTGTGAGGCATGAAACCAGTTATGACCTTACTCAAAGTAAAGGAGACCGTATTTATCGGGTTGAAACGCAGAATATCAAGGAAGACCATACTTATGCTGGTACTTATACTGGCATGACCAAAGCTTTGTATGCCGACTTACCTGAAGCTGAAAGAATTGTGCCTATTCTGCAATATTGGGGCTATACTTTTTCGACGCCTAATACCGACAAGCGTTTTAAAGAAAGCTTTGTCTTTGCCGATAATAATCTGATGAAGACATTCGACTACCAATGGCTGGCAGGTAATGCAGACAAGGCATTGACACAACCTAATACGGTTGTCCTGACCCGTAAATATGCAGAAAAATACTTCGGTAGAACAGATGTATTGGGTGAAACCATTCGCTACGATAATAAGCAGGATTTAATGGTAGCAGGTGTTATAGAAGATTATCCAATAACTACCAGTTTCCCTTTTAATATGCTGATTTCGTTCCCGACCTTAAAAGGTACTAATCCGAATTTTGAGTTTGATAAATGGAATGGCTGGAATGACAACCATCAGGTATATGTATTGTTGAAAGAAGGCGTAAAGGCAGAACAATTGGCTGGCCGCTTTAAGAATATTGTAGAGAAATATATGGGCAAAGAAGCTTTAGCCGATAAAAATTTCCTGTTGAACCCATTAAAAGAAATGCACTATAGCAGCAATATGGGGGGGCGCACAGCTAATACTAAATTGCTCAGAACATTATCATTAATCGGATTGCTTGTCTTACTTATCTCTTGCTTCAACTTCATTAATCTAAGTACAGCACAATTATTTAAACGTGCCAAAGAAGTGGGTGTTCGCAAAGTGATAGGTAGTAGTCGGCAGGCGCTGATATATCAGTTCCTGACAGAGGCCGGAATAATTACTGGTTCAGCAATCCTTCTGGCGATTCTAACAGCCGGAGTAGCCTTGCCTTCTATTGCATCAATACTGGATATTCCAATCCATATGACAGATTTGTTTACGTGGAAGAATATGTTGTTTGTATTTGGCTTATTGCTTATCACAACTCTACTAGCAGGTATTTACCCGGCTATGAAATTATCAGGCATGACACCTATGTGGGCTTTGAATAAAAACAAAATGCCACAGGTGAGGCAGGTGTTTTCTCTGCGCCAAGCCCTGGTAATTGTTCAGTTTACAGTTTCATTGGTGCTAATCAGTTCAGCCATGTTAATGGATGAGCAATTGAGTTTCTTCAGGAAAGCCGACTTGGGTTTCAACAAAGATGCCATTATAACTATAAGTTTACCTGATAACAGCCCGGCCAAATTACAGGTTTTCAGAAACCAGTTGGTTAGCTCATCACAGATAAAAGATGTAAGCTTTTCTTTCAACAGTGCTTCGGCTGAAAGCAACTGGATGCAGGCGACAGAGATAAGAAACAGCGAAACGCCAATTCAGATTAAGGCACAAATGAAAATGGGAGATTCTCATTTCTTAGATACCTATGGTATTCAATTACTGGCTGGCAGAACCTTGAAAGACGCTGACACTAATCAGGTAGTGTTAGCCAATGAAATTTATCTGGAAAGAATGGGAATTAAAAATCCGCAAGAGGCCGTCGGGAAAAAATTCTATTTTGGCAATAGTGAAGAGTATGGAACAATTGTAGGTGTCGTAAAAAACTTCCACGTTAATTCTCTCCACCAAAAAATCGACCCTACACTCATTCAGGTAGTTCCTCAACATTATTATCAGGGAGGCATCAAATTGAGCAATGCCCACCTGAGTACTGACGAAATACAAGCTACGGTTGCTCATGTTGAAAAAATCTGGACAGCAACCTTTCCGGGACAAGTGTTTGAATATAAATTTCTTGATGATGAGCTGGGAAGAGCGTATCAATCAGAGTTACGTACAGCCCGTTTGATTCAAACCGCTACTTTCATTGCCATATTAATTGCCTGCCTTGGTTTGTTTGGTCTGGCTACTTTCATTGCTGAGCAACGCACCAAAGAGATAGGTGTAAGAAAGGTATTAGGCGCATCGGTAAGTAGCATTCTGGTATTGCTCTCGAAAGACTTTTTGAAATTGGTAATAGTAGCTATAGTCATTGCCACCCCAGTAGCCTGGTGGGCTATGGATAGCTGGCTTAAGAATTTTGAGTTCAAAATTCATATCACCTGGTGGGTATTTGTTTTCACAGGTTTAATGATGGCCACATTAGCTATTGTAACAGTCTCTTTCCAAAGCCTGAAAGCGGCCCTGATTAATCCGGTGAAATCGTTGAAGACGGAGTAAGCCCCCGGCCCCTAAAGGGGAGTTGCTTACGCACGAGGAATATGATTAAATGGAAATAGTATCAACTTTTGAAAAAGTCCCCCTTTAGGGGCTAGGGGCTTATGTCAACACCACCCCGCTGGGCAGACCGATTGCTGGAATGGTTCTGTGCGCCTCATCTTTTGGAAGAGGTGCAAGGGGATTTGCATGAACGATTTCAGAAAAATGTACGCCTATTTGGTGAAAAATCAGCTCGTTGGGATTATATCATTAGTGTTTTGGGATTCATAAGACCATTTGCTTTAAGACGAAAGACAGAAGCATCTACCTCAATTTATATACAAATTATGATAAGGAATTATTTTAAAATCGCATTCAGGAATCTTCTTAAATACAAAGGCTATTCCTTTATCAATATTGCAGGTCTGGCTATCGGCTTAGCCTGTTGCATGACAATCGGACTATTTATCTGGGACGAGTTAAGTTATGATAGATTTCATACTAACGGAAAATCCATTTACAGGGTAGTAGAAAAACAGAACCAGGCAGGTACAATCTATGATATTGCTGTTACCCCAAACCCTTTGGCTCCGACATTAAAGTCTGAATATCCTGAAATACAAGCAGCAACACGAATCCGACAAAGAGGTTTGAGGATTTTACAGCATGATTCGACCACCGTCGAAATAGAAAAAACAGCCATAACAGACAATGAGTTTTTTAAAGTATTTGACTTTAAATTGGAAAGAGGAAATGCTAAGACTATTCTCTTACAACCCAAAGAAATAATTATTACTGAAAATACGGCAGAGAAACTATTTGGCACAGACTGGCGGCAATCGGATAAACTTCTAGGAGAAGCACTCATCCTGAATAATGAAGATACGCTTACTTTAGCAGGAGTAGCGCAAAATCCTCCGGTTAACTCTCATATTGAGTTTGACGCATTGATATCGGCAAAAACCTACGAAGGAATGGCAAGGTCGTATCTTTGGGGGAATAATGATTATTATACTTATCTGCAACTAAGACCGGAAGCCGATGCAGCAGCATTGGAAAAGAAACTAGTTAATTATATCAAAGGAAAAGAACAGGAGTCAACCACTACTCTACATTTTCAACCTTTGTATGATGTTTATCTTCATTCTGATTTTGCCTTTAATACTGACTTTGGTAATAAAACCAGTAAAGTTATCTATATCCGTATTTTCTCAATAGTAGGAGTAATTATTCTGCTGATAGCCGTATTTAACTTCATCAATTTAGCAACTGCCCGGGCTATGCAAAGAGCCCGCGAGGTGGGAGTCCGAAAAGCGATAGGCGCTTTGCGTAAACAATTGGTTTTTCAGTTTTTAGGCGAATCTGTACTGATGAGTTTTATTGCAGTCTTTTTTGCGGTTTTTTTATTGGGTGCTTTTCTTCCATTAATGAATAATCTGGCGGCTAAATCTATAGCTATACCATTTTCTAATCCTTATTTCTATCTTTCTATATTCGCTTTAACGCTGTTTATCAGTTTGTTGGCTGGCAGTTATCCGGCCTTCTACTTGTCGGGCTTTCAACCTGTTAAGGTACTCAAAGGTGTATTTAAGATTGGTTCCGGTCAAACTTTCCGTCGTTCTTTAGTAGTAAGTCAATTTGTTTTTTCAATCGTTCTTATCATCGGAACCATTGTAATTTATAAACAACTCACCTATATCCAGAATAAGAATTTAGGTTTTGATAAATCACAGGTATTGGTAGTGAGAATGAAAAATAATCTCTCCAGGAATGGGGCAAACATGAAGGCCGATTTGTTGAAACAAAGTAGTATAGCAAACGTGGCGCTATCTTCGACAAATCTGATAAATGTTACTAATTCTACCAGTTCTATCAAGTGGGAAGGGCAAGCAGATAAAGACGAATTTTTGATGACGCTAGGTAATATTGACTCCGATTTCTTACCTACATCAGGTATCAAACTAATAACCGGAAGAAACTTCAATGCTACAATCACAACAGATACTTCTTCAGCCTATATCATTAATGCAAGTGCTGCCAAGCGCATGGGTTGGACACCCGAGCAGGCCATTGGCAAAACATTTGAACTTTGGAAAGTAAAAGGGAAAATAATCGGTGTGGTGCAAGACTTTCATTTTCATCCATTAAACACACTTATCGAGCCATTCCTTTTCCGGTACTGGCCTAAAGAGAGTTATTCGCGCATGTTGATTAAAACTACGCCCGGACAAGTGCATGAAGCTATTGCCTCTATTGAGAAATTCTACAAACAATATGAGAAACAGACCGCCCCACAATACGAATTTTTAGACCAGGCTTTAGACAATCAATATAGAGCAGAGCAACGAACCGGAACAATTGTACTCTATTTTTCAGTATTAGCCATTTTTATTTCGTGCTTAGGCTTATTTGGTCTTGCTACTTTCTCTGCTGAGCAGCGCACCAAAGAAATTGGAATCAGAAAGGTATTAGGCGCAAGTGTAATGAGCATCACTACACTGCTATCAAAAGATTTCATCAGATTAGTATTGATAGCTAATAGCATCGCATTTCCGATAGCATTTTATGCCATGAATACCTGGCTAAAAGATTTCTCGTACCGCATCAGTATTGAATGGTGGGTTTTTGTGGTGGCAGGAGTCTTAGCGATTGTGATTGCACTCCTGACAGTAAGTTATCAATCTATTAAAGCCGCATTAACGAATCCGGTGAAGACTTTGAAAACGGAGTAAACCCCCGACCCCTAAAGGGGAGTTGAGGAGAAAAATATCTTTATAAATTAACTAAAATCCCCCTTTAGGGGTTAGGGGCATCACATGCAAAAACCAACACCTCCCTACTGGGCAGACCGACTACTTGAATGGTTCTGTGCGCCTCATCTGCTGGAAGAGGTGCAGGGAGATTTGCATGAACGATTTCAGAAGAATGTACGGGTATTTGGAGAAAAATCAGCCCGTTGGGATTATATAGTCAGTGTTCTGGGTTTTATCAGACCCTTTGCCCTGAAACGCGAAAAAGAATTATCACCAGTGTCAACGTCTATATATAACAAAATTATGATTAGCAATTATTTTAAAATCGCATTCCGCAATATCCTTAAATACAAGGGCTATTCTTTCATTAACATTTTCGGACTGGCCACAGGAATGGCAGTCGCTATGCTTATTGGACTATGGCTTTATGATGAGCTGAGTTTTAATACAAACCATCAGAACTATGATAGAATTGCACAGGTAAGAATCAGAGAAGTGGGCGAAGAGGGCGTCGGTATAAGCAATTCTTTACAGTATCCTTTGTTGATAGAGTTACAAACAAACCATCAGGCTAATTTCAAACATATTGTGGCTACCTCATGGAATGTGGATAATGTCTTAAGTGCCGGAGAAAATAAGGTGGGCCGCAAGGGGTTATATATGAGCCCTTCAGCGCCCGAAATGTTGACACTGAAAATGCAATATGGTTCATGGGATGGACTAAAAGACCCTAATTCAATCATG
>CBIHRH010000339.1:0-5964 GCA_966212365.1 uncultured Emticicia sp.
TGTGGTTACAATATCCCCCAATTTGAATTTTACTTTGGCATTTGGATGATTTTCTCCACCATTATCAACGATATAATTATGCATCCCACGAGCTTTGGTCGCCATTGAGGTTAAATACAGGAATTGATTCCCATAATTAATATCCATCCAATGAGCCACAGGCCCTAAACCATGCGTTGGGTATAAGTCGCCATTTCTATCTATAGAGTGTTGTGTTCTCCAGCGAGCCTCACTGAAACCTTTTTCTCCAAATTCAACACCTTTTCCGTAAGCAGATTTCCCATCGTTCAGTTTTACAAAGCGTAAATCGTGCTGGTAACCGCAATGTCCGTAGAGCATTTCACCAAACATGCCTTTTCTTACCATGTTCAGCACAGCCATAATATCGCGTCTATAACAAACATTTTCTAATATCATGCAATGCGAGCCAGTCTGCTCAAAAGTATCTACCAAATCCCACGATTCCTGTAAAGTTACGGTTGCTGATACCTCAACTCCTGCATACTTTCCAGCTTTCATGGCAGCAATAGCCATCGGCACATGCCATTCCCAGGGTGTGGCAATCACTACTCCATCCAAATCATCTCTTTTTACCATATTCTCAAAATCTCTCTCTCCTTTAGTGTAAGCAACCGGAGTAGGTTTATTGAATTTCTGGATAATTTTGTTGGCTTCAGCAATAGAATTTTTGTCAATATCACATATTGCAGTAACTTCAACATCAGGGCGATACATTACTTGTTGAAGGTGGGTTCTGCCCCTAAGGCCCACACCAATAAAGCCTAATCTTACTTTTTTGTCTTCAACTGGATTCTTTTTTACAACAAAAGGTATGCTTGATGTAGCCAAGCTGGCAGAGATAAAGTCGCGTCTATTCATAGTCTGGTTAAGAAAGATTTTATGCAAAAAAATAGACTTATTCTACAATTTCAAAAGTTTAGGGTATAAATATTATTTTATTCGTGGCACAATCACTTATTTTTGTAGTTGAATTATAGCGCGGAATTTGATGAATGACAAAAACAAAAATCCTGATTACAAGCATTTATCTATTGATGAGATAGGTGAAAATCATTTTTCTTCTAATCCTGAAACAGCTCTTCGTGAAGATGCCTTTGAATTAGACGATGATACAAAGATTGAATTAATAGAAACGCATTTCAGGGAAATTATGCACATTCTCGGCCTTGACCTTTTAGACGAAAGTTTAAGAGGCACTCCCCATAGAGTTGCTAAAATGTATGTGCAAGAAACTTTCTCCGGACTCAATCCAGAGAATAAACCAACTATGACCCTTTTTACCAACGATTATAATTATAATGAAATGTTGGTTGAAAAGAATATTCAGTTTTATTCAAACTGTGAGCATCATTTCGTGCCTATTATTGGAAAAGTGCATATAGCGTATATATCAAGCGGTAAAGTAATTGGTCTGTCTAAGCTTCATCGGATAGTAAATTATTACGCCCGCCGTCCCCAGGTTCAGGAGCGCATGACAATGCAGATTGGTATAGCTCTTAAATCGGCTTTAATGACTGAAGATGTTGCCGTAATTGTTGATGCTGATCATCAATGTGTTTCATCAAGAGGGGTTGGCGACCAGTCAAGTTCAACTATTACTTCTTTTTATGGGGGTGTCTTTAAAGAAGAGGAAAAAAAGAATGAATTTCTAAAGATTTTAAGTATCTGATTTCATAACTTAGGGGGAAAGCGTGACCGCTTGATAAATTGGTATAGGAATAATTTGGAGTAAAGAAAAACATTGTCTACTTTGCTGAAACAATCATAACTTATTTACTACCAGTTATTTACTTCCTTAGCTTTATGAAGAAAACTCTACGTATCATTGGCTATATACTACTGTTTGTTGTAGTAGCCGTTGGAGCAATCCTTGCTTATGTTAAATTCGCCCTTCCAAGCATTGATGTTCCTAAAGACTTGCATGTAGAAGCCACTCCTGAAAGGATAGAACGTGGCAAATATTTAGCTTATCACGTTACGGTTTGTATGGATTGCCATAGTGCCCGTGATTACAATGTATTTTCTGCCCCTTTGGTAGTTGGTTCAGATGGCAAAGGCGGCGAAGTATTTGACCAGAAGTTTGGTTTCCCGGGCAAATTTATCGCAAGGAATATTACTCCTTTTAATTTAAAGGGCTGGTCTGACGGAGAAATTTATCGGGCAATTACCTCTGGGGTAAAAAAGGATGGAACTCCGATTTTCCCTGTGATGCCTTATGCTTATTATGGTAAAATGGATAAAGAGGATATTTATTCAATTATTGCATTTGTCCGTACTTTAAAACCAATAAAAAATACAACGGAAGAACCGAAGGCCGATTTCCCGATGAATTTTATTCTGAATACTATTCCAGTCGAAGCTAATCATGGTAAAATCCCAGATTCAAAAAATGAAGTGGAATATGGTAAGTATTTAGTTTATAGCGCAGGCTGTTTTGAATGCCATACCAAACCAGATGATAAAGGACAAAAGGTACCAGGAATGGACTTTGCCGGTGGTTGGTCATTTAATATAGGAGATGGTAAAACCGTAACCTCTGCGAATATAACTCCTGATAAAGAAACAGGCATAGGTAATCTTACCAAAGAAGTATTTATTTCCAGATTTAAAACCTATGCCGATAGCACTTATAAAGCTCATACCGTTGGTAAAGGAGAATTTAATACCATTATGCCCTGGACTATGTATGCCGGGATGACCGAAAAAGATTTAGGTTCAATTTATGAGTATTTAAAAACGGTCAAACCAATTATGAACCCTATTGAACGCTTTGTTTACAAGCCAGTTGCCAAGTTATAATTATTAAGTTGTTATCGTTATTGTGAAGAGTAGCTCCAAAGACTACTCTTTTTTATTTGCCACTTTTCAATAAAAATCAACCATTCATAGGTTGCTCAAAGCCATCAATCAATTGTATATTTTATGGCTTTTGTATTCAACATACTTTTGTGATAGAAAATCAAACAAAATTTATACAAAAGCCATGAAAAAAATAATTGTACTGTCTGTTCTGGTAATTATCTCAATTGCAGCCAAACTTCCTAAAAATTCTAGATCTGAAATCGCCAGAAAAGGCTTTGCCGCTGCCATTAATAGGGATGCAGATACTTTCGTAAATATGTGTGATGAAAATGTGGTTATTAGTTTTCATTCTGATGATTCGGAAATTCCAAAATCTGTATTTAAGGGGAAAGAGGGCGCAAAAGCATTTATGGAACGCAGGAATAATTTCGAAATTTACAATTTTACAAACATGCAGTTCAAGGAATTAGGAGAGAAAGTAATCATCACCGGGCGTTTTGAAGGCAAATTAATAGGTAAGCCTGTTTATACAAAAGAGTACGTAGGAGTAGCGGTTTTCAAGGGTGATAAAGTATTATATTATTATGCATTTTGAGAATCATAATTACCAAATAAACAAACGGGCTTAATGAAATTTCATTAAGCCCGTTTGTTTATTTGGGCTTTGTTGAGACCAAAATTATTCCTCAAATTACACCAAATAAAATTTATACATATATTTCCTACAGAATTGCCATTTATCCATAAAAAAGTTCGTAGGTTTCGGTAAGCAAACTACATTTGACTCATTATTTTAACTAAACCTTCAAATCCTATGAGTGCTATAATAACTTTAGTCGTAGTTATCATTGTATTATACCTATCGGTAGTAATAGTTCAGCAAGGAAATGTTGCTGTTATTACCATTTTTGGAAAGTATCAACGTATTATGACACCAGGTCTTAATTTTAAGATTCCATTCATCGAATACGTTTTCCGAACAATCTCTATTCAGAACCGCTCTGCCGAACTCCAGTTTCAGGCCATTACTAATGACCAGGCTAACGTTTACTTCAAAGCCATGTTACTATACACTGTAACCGACCAGCAGGAAGAATCAATCAAAAACGTAGCTTTTAAATTTATCGATCAGGCCAACTTCATGCAAGCATTGGTTCGCTCAATTGAAGGTTCAATACGGAGTTTTGTTGCAACCAAAAAACAGGCTGAGATTTTAAGCCTGCGTACTGAAATCGTAGCAGATGTAAAAGAAAACCTTGATCATATATTATTAGGTTGGGGTTATCATTTAATTGATTTACAAATCAATGATATTACTTTTGACGAAGAGATCGTTCGTTCAATGGCAAAAGTAGTAGCATCCAACAACTCAAAAGCTGCAGCCGAAAATGAAGGCCAGGCTTTATTAATCACCAAAACTAAAGCAGCTGAGGCAGAGGGTAATTATATCAGAATCCAGGCAGAAGCAGAACGTGAAGCTTCACGACTGAGAGGGCAGGGGTTGGCTCAATTCAGAGAAGAGGTAGCAAAAGGTATGGCAGTAGCAGCTAAAGAGATGGAAAAAGCGAATCTGGATTCTTCATTAATATTATTCTCTTTATGGACTGAATCATTGAAGCATTTTGCAGAAGAAGGTAAAGGTAACGTGATTTTCCTGGATGGTTCTGTTGATGGGATGGAGCGTACAATGAAGCAACTACAGGCAATGCATCAAAAAGATGTAAATGATAAAGCAGGTGTAAAAAAATAAGAATATTTATGGACAAAAATGGGAACCAAACCAGGTTCCCATTTTTGTTTAAAGAAGTATCAAAATATATCGTAAATTAATTTCATTCCAATGCCGATAAATACTATTCCTGAAACATATTTTACACGTTGAATTGTAAGGTTGTTCATCCTGCTCTTAATTTTATCAGCAAAAATGGCAAAAGCGGTTTCCATCACAAAAATCATAACCACACAAGTGGTGAAAAATGCAGTTTCGTCGTAGATATCATATTTATAACCTTTTAGAGTAGCTGAGACTACCATCCAGGAAATAAAATTGACCGGATTAATCACATTTAATAAGAAACCCTTGCCAAAAAAATAAAAAAAACGAGCCAGTTTAAAATCCTGAATTTTGGAAGGAGCTTTGGTATTGCTGAATTGAGCTACGCCAAGACCCACCAGGAGCAGAGAACCAAATATGCGGGAATACGTAGCAAAATGTGGGATTTCTGGCAAAAATGAAGTTCCTAAATAAGCAATGGCAATCATAATTATATCTCCAAAAATAACACCTAAAGATATTTTTACCCCTGCCATATAGCCATAGTCAATACTATTCTGTATCAATGCAAAAAATACGCTCCCAAATCCGAAACTTAGTACTACTCCGGTAAAAAATCCTAAGGAAATCGCTTCAAGCATATTGGTGTTATTGGTGTTTAGTGGTTATAAAAGATTAGGGAATCGTAATAACATGGTTTTTAAAATGCCTGCAACGCTCATTGAATCGGTAATTTTATCGGCTAATACCATCTTATAGGCTTCTTTGATAGGTACTTTTTTAATTTGTAATTGCTCTGTCTCTTCCGGCTGACTTTCTGTTTGTGTGAGGTCTTCTGCAAGAAAAATAAAAGCCTCTTCCCGGCAAACTGAATTTGAAGTATGAAGCCTTGAAATCATTGTCCATTTTTGGGCAATTAATCCGGTTTCTTCCAAAAGCTCTCTTTTTGCTGTTTCGAGTATATCTTCGCCTTCAGGACTTCCACCTTCAGGTATTTCCCATGAATATTCTTCAATCGGAAATCTGTATTGACCAACAAGCCATGTATTACCGTCTTTATCTATTGGTACTATGCCAATCGCAATATTTTTAAAATGGACAGTACCATAAATACCTTTACCGCCATTCGGATTCAAAACATTCTGATGAACGACTTTGATCCAATTATTTTCATATTTTACCTCCGAGTCGAGGATTGTCCAGGGGTTACTATTCTCATTCATTTTGCGAAATTATAATATTTTACCCAAGGTTAAAAATTATGTAAATAATTACCCACCATATCTAAAGTGCAAATAAGGATGACCTTGATCCTGGCCGTTTTCAGATGCATTTATTACTATTTTTTATATCTAACTTTTAGGATA
>CBIHRH010000340.1:0-5949 GCA_966212365.1 uncultured Emticicia sp.
TACTCCTATAAAGCCTGTAATTGAACGATTAATGTCTGAATAGATTAAGCCAATCGCCTCATAATCAACCCCTTCACCAAATCATAAAACAAATGTGGCTTCATAGTACGCCAATTGTCTATCATTTGTAGAGTACCTCCGGTATTAATATAAGAATCAACATGATAACGTTTGAATTCTTCCAAAATAAAATTGGGGAAATTCACGGCTGCTATCCATCCATCTTCCACATCTTCCAACCATTCTTCGTAATAATCTTCTTCGCCGCCATGAAACTGGAAGAGGTTTTCTCCTATCAGTATGTATTGATTAATGCCTTCTCTGGTTAAGTGGTCTATTACGTTTCTTTTCAGCCACATCACATCGTTATGCAGGGTATCATTCCATTCACCAAACAACTCAATAACGGCATAACGGAGATCATAATCGGCAATTAGCAGTTTGCAGTACAAGGTTTCAGATTCTATACTATCCCAGTTTGGGTCTATGTAGTAGCCGTAGATAGTATCTTCATATTCTATCCCATACGTACGGCCATAGAATGGCGACCGCTCGTCTTCTTCGGCAAGATAATATCTCTGCCAGTTATAAAAGGGTTCAATTTCGTGCATGTGGAGTTATGTTTTGAGACAAATTCAGAAGATAAGATTTACTAATCTTATGATTTTACCTTAGTGCAGCAAAGTAGAAAATTGCACTATTTATTTTCGTAGTTTTTCAATAATTCTTTAGCAGGCACTTCTTTTATATTACCGTCTTTATCTTCAACGACTAGTGTACCATTTTCTAGCGCTCGCTTTTCAATAAGCCTTTTTCTGGCAAGATTCAATCCCGCCATAAATTTTTCACTTAATTCAGTCGACTTCATCTTTTTGTTTATTTAATAACGCCCACAAATCAGGATTAATTATCTCTATTTCTTCATTACTCAATTTCTGAGCGATAAATTCAGAGGCTTTGGCAGAATTATATATAATTAGTACATTGTCAACTAAAGGTAAATATAGCTTAAAAAGATTTTGTATTCCTCTAAAATATCGTCTTTTTATTGTTTCAGGTGGTATATTATGACCACCTCTCGCTACTCTATCCAAAACTCTTTTTTGAGCTAACTCGGGTGAAGGAAGCCAGAAAAAAGCTAATGTAACCTTATAACCTTGTAACTTTGCCTGCTTTATTAATGAAACATAACTTTTGGTAGCTAGCGTGGTTTCAAAAGCAAAAGTGAGGTTTTCTGCCATTAAAGTATGGATACGTTGCAGCATGATTCTACCTGCTTCAATCGCTACACTTTCTGGATTGAAAGGAGATAATCCTGCTGCAATATTATCGGCGTTCACAAACTCTCTACAGTTAAGCATTTCAGGCAAAATCGTATAAGAGGCAGTTGTTTTGCCTGCCCCATTGCAACCTGCTATGATATAGAGTTGTGGCATATATTTTTACTTCAATTCTAAAACAGTCTTCATTCTCCTAACTGCTTCCACTAGATTACTCATGGGTGTACCGAAATTCAGACGGATAAAGCCTTTGCCATCAAAGAACATTTCTCCCTCTGATATACCTACACCTGTTTCTTCCAGTTTCTGCGCCAGGTTTTCGATGCCTGCTTCACGAACATCTATCCAGGCCAGATAGGTGGCTTCTAATGGTAGCATTTTAAAGCCCTTAAATCCATTCATTTCTTTCAGAATGTACTCATGGTTTTTGCGTAAATAGGCCAATAGTTGTTGATGCCATTCTTCACTGTCTCTATAGGCTGCCAGAGCCGCATAATAGCCATAAGCCGAAACCATTGGTTCAAGAATATAACGCATACTGGCATATTTTGTTCGCAATTCAGCATCCGGAATAATGGCAAACGAACAACCTAAGCCAGCAATATTAAAGGTTTTACTGGGTGCCAGTAAAGTTACCGTCTGCTTTTCAGCCTCAGGGCTTAGTGTGGCAATAGAAATATGCTTTTTGGTTTCGTCCAGAATCAAATCGCAATGAATCTCATCGGCACAAATCACAATATTATTAGCTACACAAATATCAACTAAGGTTTGTAACTCTTCTCTAGTAAAGACCGTACCAGCCGGGTTGTAAGGATTACATAACATGAAAACCCTTGTACGTGGGGTAATAGCCGCCTTAATCGCCTCAAAGTCCAGTGTCCAACGATTGTTTTCTTCTTTCATTGGTACTTTTACCAATTTCTTTTTGGCAGCAATCGGGGCTTTCATGAAAGGCCCGTAGATTGGTACGGTCGTTATTACTTCGTCATCATCATTGCCTACACACATGCAAGTAAGGGTAAGTCCCGGTACCATGCCCGGTAGCCAAACCAACCACTCTTTGGGTACTTTCCAGTTGTGGCGTTCTTCCAGGCGTTTCAGTGTTACCTCAACCAGTTCATCAGGTGTTTGCCAGTAGCCTATAATTCCTTCTTTCGTTACTTTATCTAAGGCAGCCAATATCGCTGGGGACGCTTTGAAATCCATGTCAGCCACCCATAGCGGAAGAATATCTCTGCCTGCATATCTTTTCCATTTCACACTATCCGTCTGTGTACGGTCAATCATTTCATCAAAATCGTAAGTCATGTAATTTTTTAGGTTTCTATAGTTTCTTAAGTATTTCTTTTACTAAAGTGGCCGAATTATCAGAGGCAATCTTCTTGAATGTCTGAAAATCTACTGATGCCTTTTCATTCGCCTTATCGCTGATGCTTCTGATAATCAGAAACGGAATATTTTGCTGAAAACATACCTGGGCTACTGCCGCTCCCTCCATTTCGGTAGCACTGGCTTGTAAGGTTTTTTCAAAATGCCCCACAGCTGTGCTTGAAGTAACAAAGGTATCTCCAGTAACAATAGTTCCGACACTTATGTTCGGCTGAGACGCTTCTGCCGACATTTTTTGCAGATTTACTTCTTTGGCAGCACTCATAGCCTGTAAAACCAGAATTGAATCAGAAGAAAAATAGAGCGGGTTCAATTGCTTGGTAATTGGGTTTCTGGTGGCATTGGTGCTTAAACCCTCGTTGGTTAGCCTGCCATAATCATGGTAAGTTAATTTATTACCAATCACAATATCTCCCTGTTTCAAAGCTTCGCTGATACCTCCGGCAATGCCTGTAAAAATGACTGATTTTGGTTGAAATTCTTTAATAATCAGCGTAGTTACTACGGCAGCGTTCACTTTGCCGATGCCTGTTTCGGTAAGCACTATTTTCCTGCCATTCAGCTTGCCTGTCTTAAACTGAAACCCCAGGATGTTTTTGGTTTTGATATGGCTCATTTGCGATTCAAGCAACTGAATTTCTTCGGGCATGGCGCCTAAAATGGCAATACGTTGGGCGAATGTTGGTAAGGATATTAAAGTGGTAAGTAAAATGAATAATAAGAATAGACGGATTTGGTAAAATAGATTTAATATACCGTCCCTACGGGACTTAGGAGTTAGAGGAGTTATTTTTTCTACCGATATAACATCCTTACGGGATATTTTTAGTCCCGTTAGTGACGATATATCGCTAGAGAAATTGAGTCTTTCGAAGCTTAGTATCCCGTCGGGATAGTATATTTTAAGTGCACACAGTGAATTTAGGGATATATATATACGTTTCATTGATGAAGATTTTAGTGTCCTAAATATAAAGCCCAAAGCGCGAAAATATCAATCACGATAAGCATCCATGAGACTTCTTTTGACTGGTTGGTAGCGATTTTAATAATTGTCCAGGCCAGAAACCCCCAGATGATGCCTTGCGTAATAGAATAGGTAAAAGGAATTAAAACCATAGCAAGAAACGCCGGGACGGCATCGTCGAGCTTATCCCAATTGATTTTGGTGATGGGTTTTATCATCAAAACCCCAACCACTATCAGAGCAGGCGCAGTAGCGATGGCTGGGATAATACTCAATAGGGGCGACAAAAACATAAAAGGCAAAAATAGTATTCCGGCGGTGATGGCGGTAATGCCTGTTCTTCCTCCCTGGCTAATACCCACTGCTGATTCAATATAAGCAGTGCCGGGGCTGGTGCCTAATAAACCTGCCATAGTTGTAGCCACGGCATCGGTTAGTAAAGATTCTTTAATGTTATGAGGTTCGCCGTCTTTATCATAGAGATTTGCGGCTTCGGCTACGCCTACGAAAGTAGAAAGGCTGTCAAACAAATCGGTAAAAACAAAGGCAAAAATAACGGGAATCAGACTTATTTTTAAGGAATTGATAATATCCAGCTGAAAGAGCAAACTGAAATCAGGGGCTGAAAATACCCCTTGCCAGGTTACTAAGGTTTTCTGACCGAAATTGATGGCCGAGGCATCCCCCCAGTATCTGCCAATAGGAATAGCCAGAAGAGTAGTCAATAAAATGCCAATGATAATCCCCCCTTGTACGCGTTTCACCAGTAAAATCATGGTAATAGCCAGGCCAACCAGAAAAGTAATAACGATAGGGTCGTGCAGGCTTGTTATGCCAATGATAGTTGCCGGATTGCCTACTATAAATTTGGCATTGGCAAAACCTATCAAGGTAATAAAAAGCCCGATACCTGCTGAAATAGCGTATCGCAAAGGCTTGGGAATAGCCCTTACAATCTGCGAACGGATATTGAATATAGAGAGCAGTAAAAACAAAATACCTGCCCAGAAAACCGCCCCTAAGGCTACCTGCCACGAAATACCCATGCCTTTCACGGCCGTAAAGGTGAAGAAGGCATTCATGCCCATTCCCGGAGCTACTACAATCGGGTTTTTGGCATAAATACCCATCATGAGACTGCAAAAAAAAGAAAGCAGAACAGTGGCAGTAAGTACGCCATTGAATGACATACCCGATTGACTCAGGATTGCAGGGTTCACTACGATGATGTACATCGTAGCCAGAAAGGTAGAAACTCCCGCCAGGATTTCGGTTTTTAGTAGAGGTTTAGGTGGCATATGGCTAATCTTTTACAAATTGTTTTGCAAGATAAATGGATAAAACTTAATTTTCTGAAAATCTATTCAAAACACTAATATTAAATCATGAATCGTAAAGATTTTATTCGTACTTCTGCCTTAGCCACGGGGGCTTTAGTTTCTCGTCCATTTATCACCTATGCCACACAAGCAAAATACAAAACTGCCTTGATTGGTGCAGGTTGGTGGGGTACCAATATTGTCAGAGAAGCCATCAAATCTGGTGAATGCCAGATTGTGGCTGTTTGTGATGTAGATGACAGACAGATCAAGCAATGTTTGGGAGAAATAGGCAAGCTGACCAATGACCAACCGAAAATTTATAAAAACTATCACGAATTATTGCAAAAAGAAAAACCTGAGATAGTAATCAATGCTACACCTGACCATTGGCATGCACTCATTGCCATTGATTCCATGAAAGCAGGAGCACACGTGTATCTGGAAAAACCAATTGGGCATACTATCAACGAAGGTAAAGCCATCGTAAAAACTGCTCGCGATACGCAACGTATCTGTATTACTGGTTTCCACCGGCGCTATTCACCACATAATGTGAGTGGACAGGAGTTTCTGAAATCGGGTAAAGTGGGTAAAATCAAAGAGGTAAGGGCTTTTGTAACCTATAATTTCGGACAAGGGAAAATGGTGGCTGATGAACCCACTCCGGCAGAAATAGATTGGAATATGTGGTGTGGCCCAGGCCCGTTGGTACCTTATAACCGAACTATTCACCCAAGAAACTGGCGTAACCATGTAGAATTTGCCAATGGTATGGTAGGTGACTGGGGCCCTCACTGGTTTGACCAGATATTGTGGTGGACAGACGAAATTGCGCCTAAAAAGGTATACTCAATGGCCAGCACCAAGTTTAATACCAATAACAATAATGCACCCGAGAGCCAGGTAGTAGCTTACGAATTTGAAGACTTTACCTGTACATGGGAGCACAGCGTACTTAATGGAAGACCAGCCTCAAAAACAGAAGAAGTAG
>CBIHRH010000341.1:0-5946 GCA_966212365.1 uncultured Emticicia sp.
TTCACAGGAGTTACCGGTGCGTTAGTAGGTGCATTTCCCGGAGCATTTCCTGTATTTTGTGCAAAAGAATTGCTAATAATTAGTGTAAAAAGCGTAAATTTGAGGAAACTTTGTAAGAAATTATTTTTGTTAAATTTCATATCTATAACGTTATTTGCCAAATTGCTGTTTAAGTATTTAATGAACAATAGATGAAAACATTGCAAAGTAAGCGAAGTTTTTTTATTTTTTTGCTCTTTCATATTAAGTATGTGTTAAAAAGAACTTTGAATTACAAAGTAAAAATATAAAATCCATAAAAACAAAATTATTTTTAAAAATGGCCGAAAATAAGGAAGTAACTTATAATGAAGATAGTATTCGTTCGCTCGATTGGAAAGAACACATAAGGTTGCGTCCTGGTATGTATATTGGAAAATTGGGTGACGGGTCAGCTGCTGATGATGGAATTTACGTATTATTAAAAGAGGTATTAGACAATTGTATTGATGAGTATGCCATGGGTTATGGCAAATCTATCGAAATTAAATTGGAAGAGGGTGTCGCAGAGGTGAGGGACTATGGACGTGGGATCCCTTTGGGAAAATTGGTTGATGTAGTATCAAAAATAAATACAGGTGCCAAATACGATAGCAAGGCTTTTCAGAAGGCAGTAGGCTTGAATGGGGTAGGGACAAAGGCAGTTAATGCCCTTTCATCACATTTCAGGGTACAGGCTTTCAGAGATGGGAAAACCAAATGGGCTGAATTTAACAAAGGTGAGCTATTGAAGGAATCACAGATTGTTGATTCAGAGCAAAAGAATGGTACTTTGGTGACATTTACACCTGATGATACAATTTTTAAACACTATCATTATATCCCGCAATTTGTAGAAGCAATGATATGGAATTATTGCTATCTGAATGCTGGAATGACCATTGTCTTCAATAAGCAAAAATATATCTCTCAGAATGGTTTATTAGATTTGCTTCGCAGAAAAACCGACGAAGAGTCTTTGCGTTATCCCATCATCCATTTAAAAGGAGAAGATATCGAAGTAGCACTTTCCCATAGCAATCAATATGGTGAAGAGTATTACTCATTCGTAAACGGACAAAATACGACGCAAGGCGGTACTCACTTATCAGGTTTCCGTGAGGCTATTGTTCGTACTGTGAGAGAACACTTTGGTAAAGATTATGCGCCAGAAGATATTCGTCAGTCTATTATAGGAGCTATCTCTGTTCGGGTGCAGGAACCTGTTTTTGAATCTCAGACAAAAACCAAACTAGGTTCACTAGCGATGTCACCTGAACCTAATTCACCAACCGTGAGAGTTTTTATTGGTGATTTCTTAAAAGAGAAGCTGGATAACTTTCTTCACATGAATCCTTCTGTTAAAGAGGCATTGAAGAAAAGAATTGAGCAATCAGAAAGAGAAAGAAAGGAATTGGCGGGCATTAAGAAATTAGCGAATGAACGCGCGAAAAAAGCTAACCTGCATAATCGTAAGCTGAGAGACTGCCGTTTCCATCTGGATGATGAAAAGAATGAGAAACGTTTTGAAACGGTGATGTTTATTACTGAGGGAGATTCGGCTAGTGGGTCAATTACTAAAGCCCGTAACCCTGAACTACAAGCCGTTTTCAGTTTAAGAGGCAAACCGCTAAATAGCTTCGGGTTAACTAAAAAGATTGTATATGAAAATGAAGAGTTTAATCTCCTGCAACATGCCCTTAATATTGAGGATGGTTTAGATGGATTGCGATATAACAAAATCATTGTTGCAACTGACGCAGATGTAGACGGTATGCATATTCGCTTGTTGTTATTGACTTTCTTTTTACAATTCTTCCCCGATTTGGTAAGGGAAGGGCACTTATATATTCTTGAAACGCCATTGTTTAGGGTTCGCAATAAAAAGGAAACAATTTATTGTTATTCGGATGAAGAAAGAGAGAAGGCCATTAAAAAACTGTCTCCAAAACCTGAAATTACCCGCTTTAAAGGCTTAGGTGAAATTTCCCCTGACGAATTTGAAGGATTTATCGGTGAAGATATAAAACTCGAACCTGTTATTTTGGAAAAAGAATCTTCTATTGCCAAGATTCTAAGCTACTATATGGGCAAAAACACCCCTGAACGTCAAAGATTCATTATTGATAACCTGAGAATAGAGAAAGATGAGATTGATGAGGTGCTGGAGAAAATCATTGATGTTAAAGAAGTTGCATAATTTAGGTACCCTTGAACAAAGTCAAGGGTATTCTGAGTATAATAAACCCCTACAAATTATTAGAAATTTAAACACCTATCCAGACAGTGACACTTGAGGAAGTAAGAAAAGACATTGATGCCATTGACGACCAGTTATTAGTATTGCTTAACAAGCGTATGCAACTGGTGCATAAAGTTGGTGAAATTAAGCGTTCAACAAAAGCGCTCATTTATAGACCTGAACGAGAAAAGCAGATTTTAGATAGAATGAATGCTCAAAACGATGGACCTTTGAATAAGGAAGCTATTGAAGCCATTTATCTTGAAATCTTTGCCGCTGCCCGTAATATTGAACTCCCCGAAAGAGTTGCTTTTCTGGGTCCGGAGGGAAGTTTTACGCATCAGGCTGCTGAGAGCCGTTTTGGTGCGATGAGCGAATACATGACCTTGCCAACAATCAAATCGGTCTTTGAAGCGGTGGACACAGGCAGAGCCAAGTTTGGGGTGATTCCGATTGAAAATAACCAGGAAGGGATTGTATATGAAACGGTCGATTTGTTGAATGAAATGAATGTAAATGTAGCAGCAGAATTGAAAATTCCGGTACATTTTGCATTGGCTACTGAGGCCGAAAACCCTTCAAAAATCAAGAGAATTTACTCAAAGGATATTGCATTCAGACAATGTAGAGGGTTCCTTAACAAATACTTTGAACAAACACATCCGGAAGAAATACAGGTAGAGTCTACTTCTAAAGCAGCAAAAATGGCGGCATCTGACCCTGAAAGCGCGGCTATCTGTTCTGAAATTGCCGCAAAGCTATTCAGTCTGCCTGTTTTGTTTAATAATATTGAGGATAACGGACAAAACCGTACTCGTTTCTATATTCTTGCTAAGGGCTTTGAGAATCAGAAAAGTGGCAATGATAAAACTACGATTATTGCCCGATTACCTGATACGGATAAACCGGGTATACTTGCCAATTTCTTACAGGATTTCAAAAAGGCAGGAATCAACTTGACCAAAATTGAAAGTCGCCCCTATAAGGGTAGTGAAGATTTCAACTTCTGGTTTTTTATTGAATTAGAAGGATTCCATAAAGACGAAAATCTGGAGAAAGTCTTCAAAAAACATAGAAATGCCATCAAGAAGCTTGGCAGCTATGTAAAAAATGTCTGATATTATCTTTTGCGGAATATAGCACTAGCTGCTATCAGCACCCAGACAATATTAACAGCCATTGACGGATATGCATGGTGGAAATATGTATTAATGATAAAGCATATTCCACCAATAGCATTTGCCCAGATGTAGCGAGTGTCTTTCGCATCTAATTTTCCTTGAATATTAAGAAAATAAGAGCCAGTTACTAATACTGCCCCAATCCAGCCAACAATTTCAATTAAATCTATTTTCATAAAATCTGGATAGCTCTTTCCTGGTCTTTCAGAATCTGATTCTTTAATTCTTCAATACCATTGAATTTTTGTTCAGGCCTGATATAATCAATTAACTCAACAGTAATATTCTCACCATAGATGTCGTCACTGAAATTAAGGATATGTACTTCCTGTGTTCTACCTATGCCATCTACTGTTGGACGATTACCGATATTCATAATACCATTCAGCCATTGACCTCTTACTAACGTTCTGACAGCATAAACTCCATTTGCCGGGATCAATTTATAAGATTCTGAAACCTGAACATTGGCCGTTGGGAAACCGATAGTTCTTCCCAACTGGCGTCCTTTTACAACTATGCCTGAAAAACTATAATTTCTACCCAATAAATCATTAGCAGATTTAACATTCCCCTCTGATAATGACTGGCGTATTTTGGTAGAACTGATAACTAAGCTATCAATTTCCTGACGGGAAATTTCTTCGATTCCAATACCGAATCTATCTGAATTATCTTCCAGGTATTGAAAATTCCCCTCACGGTTTCTTCCGAAGTGATGATCATAACCAATTACCAATTTTTTAGTGCCTATTGTTTCAATTAATATTTTTTGCACATATTCTTCTGAACTAAGTTCAGAAAACTCACGAGTAAAAGGTACAATTAGCAGATGATTAACGCTTTGCTTTTCAAGAAGTGCAATTTTCTCCTCGACGGTAGATAATAATTTCAGACTTTGGCTGTCTTGCGAAACCACCATTCTTGGGTGCGGCCAAAAAGTCAGCACTACCGATTCCCCACCAGATGCCTCTGTTGTTTCTCGTAATATCTGTAAGATTTTCTGATGACCTAAATGAACCCCATCAAATGTACCACTTGTCACGATGGCATTTTCTAATGGTTTAAAATCTGATAGATTGTAATATACTTTCAATGTGTAAGGTATTTTGTGAGGCACGCCTATACTATCAATCCGAAATAATGCTTATGATTGATTGGGTGCAAAATTACGAATATTCTCCAGAAACTGGTCGAGTGTCAGCGCATTTTCAACTCTGAAGTCACCGATTCTGGTTCGTCGGAGTGAGCTCATATAGGCTCCTGATTGAAGTAATTTGCCAAAATCTCTCACAAGGCTTCGGATATATGTTCCTTTTGAACAAACAATTCGGAATGAGAGTTCGGGGAAATTGGTAGTATCTATATCAAATTCTTTTATTTCAATCTGTCTTGATTTTATTACAACCTCTTCACCTTTTCTTGCAGATTCGTAAGCCCGTTTTCCATCGACTTTAATGGCAGAGTGAGCAGGTGGTATTTGTTCGATTATCCCTGTTAGTTGAGCTTTAACCTGATTAATAGCTTCAATTGTAATATGATTGACTGGATATTCGGCATCAAAATCTGTTTCTAAATCAACTGAAGGTGTAGTTTTCCCTAAAACCAAAGTTCCTGTATATTCTTTCTCTTGAGCCTGATAAGTATCTATTTCCTTGGTTTTTTTGTTGGTGCAAAGTATTAATAAACCCGTTGCTAAGGGGTCTAGTGTACCTGCATGACCAACCTTTTTATATTTACCTGCGTAACGAACTTTATTTACTACATCGAAAGAAGTCCATTTAAGAGGTTTGTCAATCAGTAGCACCTCATTTCTTTCATCAATGACTGTTTGCATAAATGGAATTTCAATTTTGCGCCTTAAACAATTTTTAATTCATAACCTGTGGCTAATAAAACTAGTATAATTAAGCCAACAATAATTCTATAATAACCAAAAATCTTAAAACCGTATTTTTGTAAATAGCTGATAAAGAACTTAATAGCGAGCATAGCTACAATAAATGCCACTATATTCCCAACTGCTAAAAGCTGTAATTCATCAGAAGAGAAAGTAAGTGTGCCAGCTTTATAACTTTTTAAGAGTTTATAAGCCGAAGCTGCAAACATCGTTGGTACAGCCAAAAAGAATGAAAACTCGGCAGAATCTTTACGTGATAATCCTTGAAACATACCACCAATGATACTTGCTGCTGAACGAGATACGCCAGGAATCATGGCAATACATTGAAATAGACCAATTTTTACCGCATCAGGATAACTAATATTGTCTTTAGTAGCTTTGTTTTCAAAGTATTTATCAATAAAAATCAAAATAAATCCACCCACAACCATTGATACAGCAACTACCGCTACACTTTCCAATAAGCTATCAATAAAGTCATTTAACAAGAAACCAATGATAGCTGCAGGAATAAAAGCAGCTAATAATTTGGCATAAAATTCAAAAGATTGCAAAAATTTTCTCCAATACAAAACAAGAACTGAGAGAATTGCTCCAAACTG
>CBIHRH010000342.1:0-5920 GCA_966212365.1 uncultured Emticicia sp.
TAGCGTTGGAATATGCTTATAATCAATTGTAGCGATACCTCGGTTGTAGGTGCCATTGGCTGTCTTTACCACTGCTTTTAAACTGACCTCTGACGCTGTAGAAGATGGAAATACTTTAAAAATAACGTTTTTCTCTTCGTACTTATCTTTCAAATCAAAATTAATAGAGGCTGGTTCAATTCGCCAACCATTAGGAACTTCTAAGGCAATAGAACCTGATACACCTTTCTTACCTGCTTTTAAAGTTACATGTACATCTTTTGGTTGATTATCGGCAAAAGCATATACTTTCTCATCAATAGTAGCCATCACTTCCGGGCGAACTTCAAAATAGCGGTATATCTCTCCTATAGATGGCTCAACAAATTTGTAAGTCAGTGGCGTCTGGAAATTGAATTGTTTTCCTCCAATCAAAAAAGTGTAATCACATACTAAATCGGCAGGTTTTATTGGTAAGCCTCTTAATACCTGGTCATTCACTTTATAAAAGCCTTTCTCTTTTTCTTCCATCAACCAATATGGTTGAGTGATAGGTGTATTACCTGGTATTTGTAAATCAAAATTCTGGTTTACTGGTACATTATAAGTCAGTTTCAGATTCATGGTTGAATCCTTACCCGTACCTTTAAAACTTACTTTTTCTAAAACGATATTGGTATTTGAGCGAGCAACTACATTCAGATTCACTTTAATTTTATCGCCACCAGCTACAGAATAATCTGATGGATTGGCTTCAAACCATAATCCAGCACATGCCAGAATCAGGTCTTTTACTTCATTCTTCTTATAGGTTGTCCAGACATTCTCTTCCAGCCCATTGATTGCGTTGTAAATATTAATCAAAGCCGGAACAGAAGCAGATGGATTTTCAACCTTAAAGTCGTTCAACATTTCATTCACTAATCCTTCAATTTTTTCACCACCTTTCACACGCTTCCAGGTCATATCAATGCCATCAAATAAATCCTCTTTTGCTGGTTCGCCTACTTTATGTAAAGCATAATCTACCCGTTGACCTCTTGTCTTAGCAGAACCAAAGCCCTGGCTCTTATGCATACTGCGGGCTTCTGCGGCTATTTCTGTATAGGATTTACCTAATAAAGCATTATAATTCCCGAGTTGAATTTTGATATAGCTTCCCCCTTCTGGTGTACTGTTCTGAAAATTAGGTGAGAAAGAATTCCAGACCACACGTTTCACCTGCCAGGGCTTTACATAAGCTAGTTGCTCAGGGAAACGATTAGGGTCTGCAGCAGCCTTATATGCTTCTTCTGATAATACAGCAGATGCTGAATGGTGCCCATGACCTGCGCGGGCATCAGGTGGAAAACGATTGACCATTATATCCGGTTGGAAATTACGGATTCGCCAAACCAGATCTGACAGAATCTGCTCTTTGCCCCAGGTGCTCAGGGCTTCATCGGTAGTTTTTGTAAAGCCAAAGTCATTGGCTCTTGTGAAATACTGTTCACCACCGTCAATATTTCTAGCACCTAAAAGTTCATGCGTGCGCAAATAGCCTACATATTCACCTTGCTCAGAGCCTATCAGGTTTTGTCCACCATCACCTCTGGTCATGGCTATATAGCCTGCTCTAACCATCTTTTCTTTCGAAAGCCATGTAATAAAAAGGGTATTTTCGTCATCAGGGTGTGCAGCAACGTATAATACATTTCCTACCACATTCAATCGTTTCATCGCTTGTATGATCTCCCCTGCACTCATCTGTTTCGTTTGTCCGAAACTAATTGTAGAACAAAAAAAGATTAAAAAAATTAGGGTTTTCTTCATTGTTTTCAAAAATTATACAATATTTAGGTTTGAGCCGCCATTGGCCAGTGATAGATTTCTTGAATTACATTTTTTGAGATAAATTTGTTCAATAAATTCTTCACTCTATACAAATATATCTATTCGACATATATGGTTTGCTGTGTGTAGACGTAGCGATTTACTTAGTCTGCAAAAAGGGTTTATCCACTGTTTATATTTGTCAGAAAATAAATAATCTTTCGAATCTATGCGTACAATTCTACTTATTCTTGCCACACTAATCACATTTACATCAATAGGTCAGAAAGTTAATAAAGATTTTATTGATGGTGAAATTTATTTAAAGGTGAAACAAAAGCCATTGGGCGCCGCTTCCAATGCGGTTAATTTATCGAATGAACTACAATTTTTACAGAAGTTTTCTTCAGAATTTGTTTTGCAAAAAGCGAGCAAACCATTTTATACCAGCAACTCTGAAAATCTTCAAAAAATATATCGGTTAAAGCTGTCAAATCCTGAAAAAATTGATGAGGTGCTTAAAACACTGAAACAATTACCTGAAGTTGCTTTAGTCGAGAAAGTCCGATTCAGACAAATCATTGCTACACCAAACGACCCCAATACAAGTTCACAATGGTTCCTGAATAAAATTAAAGCCTTTGAAGCATGGGATGTTAATCCGGGTGGTGCTAGTGTTGTAGTAGCAGTTGTTGACAATGCCATTCAAACCAACCACCCTGATTTGCAAGCTAATATGCTGCCAGGAAAAGACCTGGGAGATGATGACAATAACCCTAATCCACCGAACACCTCATTCAGTCATGGTACGCATGTGGCAGGTATCGTAAGTGCAGTTTCTAATAATAATCTTGGTGTAGCCTCGGCAGGTAATAATCGTGTGAAAGTCTTACCTATTAAAGCAACCCCAAATGGAGCAGATCCAAGAGGTATTTACTTTGGCTTTGAGGGAATTTTGTGGGCGGCAGATAACGGAGCAGATATCATTAGTTTATCCTGGGGCGGTATTGGGTTCTCGCAAGCAGAGCAAGAAGTGATAGACTATGCCTACAATAAAGGAGTTATCGTGGTAGCAGCTGCAGGAAATGAAGAAACCTCTATTGAAAGCTATCCGGCTGCTTACAGACATGTGATTGCGGTAGCAAGTTTAGATAATAATGACCAACGAAGTTCCTTTTCTAACTATGGCTCCTGGGTAGATATTGCCGCTCCAGGGCGTGGAATTTTCAGTACCTACCCATTCAATACTTATGCCTCACTTAATGGTACTTCTATGGCTACACCATTAGTTTCAAGTGCCTTAGGATTTATCTGGTCTTGTTTTCCTTCATTGACACCTGCACAATTAGAAAGCCTTTTAACACATACAGCCGATAATTTAGATGCGGCTAATACTAATTATAAAGGACTCTTGGGTGGCGGAAGAGTGAATCTACTCAAAGCTGTTTCTTGTGCAAATAAAGGTTTAGCATCAGCCAATATAACAGTTAATGGGAGTACTTATATTTGTCAGGGGCAGTCTGTTGTGCTTAATGCCAATGCCGGCTCAGGTAATACTTACCAATGGTTTAAGGACGGTGTACTTACTAATATTACTTCGGCCTCATTTAATGCCAGTGCAATCGGAAATTATCAGGTAATTGTTAGTAATGGTAGTTGTACTGTACTTTCAGATAGAACCAAAATATCTTTAAACTCTACTTTTACAAACACTCCGATTGTTACAAATAAAGAAACTACCTATTGCACAGACCTAAATCAGAATGGAGGATTAAAAGCTACAGCAATTAATTGTAATTACAGTGGTCCTACCACTTTTGCTTATAATGGGCCTCTAGTTGGTTACGATGGCTTTGATAAGAGTGGTGATGACCCCACAGTAAATGTATTTAGCCTGGGTGGCACAACAACAAGCATAAAGGTTTCTATTACCTGGGAAAAGAAAGACCAGTTTGATAAAAATTCATGTGGTTACGAAGACGGAGGCAGTACTCCTTATAATGATGAAGTTTCTTTCAAATTACAATCCCCTACGGGCAAGATTATTACATTGATAGCTAATGGAATTTATTCGGGTGGAAACTCAACTTCAGGTGTTGTAACCACTGTTTTTCAGACAGGCGCTAACCAAATACCACAAGGATCTATACCTGCCTCTGGTACTTTTGCCCCTGCTGAATCATTTGCTGCTTTCCTGAATGAAAATCCTGGTGGTATATGGACATTGTTGCCAGAAGACGATAATGCTATTGACCCCCTTTGTGTAAAAGGCTTTTCTATTACTCTAACTACCAATGGCACCAATCAACCACCTGCCATTACCTGGTGGAGTGCTGCAAGTGGTGGAAGTTTATTAGCAACAGGATCTGATTATTTTCCATCAACCACTACAATCGGAGAAAAGACCTTTTTTGTACAAGCTATTTGTGAGGGATTATGCCCAAGTCCACGAATAGCTGCCCGATTAACCGTCCTGACAATTCCACAGGTATATGTTTTTCCGGTTTCATCTAATGTGTCAAATGATTCAAAATTCAAAGAACTGATTCAAAAACAAACCATTAGATTTACCAAAAATACTCAGAGCGTTTATCAGATTTATGATGCATCTAATCCTCAATCCGATTATGTCCCTATAGGCGAAACTCCACCTTTAACAAGTCCAGTAACCATGTGTACAACGGGAGAATCTTATTTATTGATAGCGCAAGATTGCCCTACGAATGTGGTCACCTGGAATAACGGAGCTAACGGTCAATCACTGATGGTTACACCCAGCTCACCTATCGGCTATAATGCCTATTGTCATAAAGAGTGGTATCCTTGTGCGCCTATTTCTTCCAATAATATTTTGTTTGTTTCTCCTGCTGATGCGGTTTCTATTACCAATAAAGTATATGCCAACTCGGCACAGACCTTCACCGGTAACACTATCAATGCAAGTAATTTTATTGAAACACCAGCACAAATCATCTATAGAGCAAATAGTTCTGTTACGCTCGGCGCAGGATTTAGTGTAAGTGCCAATAGTGTTTTTACTGCAAGAATTGGGGGTTGTGGGGATTGATTATTTTGATTCAATTATAACTTCCAGAGAATAAGTTTCCCTTTTCTCAATTGACAGGGCAATTTTTATAGTATCATTCTCAAAATTGAATTCTTCACTTTTAGAGATAGCATTTATGAGACCATTTGGCATATTTTGCGACATTGCGATGAATGTCTTATTAGTCAGTGAGCTTAATCTTTTTAGGGCTATTGCCTTTCCCTTTATATTATTAATAATAAGTACAAGTCTAATTTTTTCAACGGTTGAGGTATCTTTGCTTTCAAGATAATATGTAATAACATTTGAGTCTTCATCAGTATTGGTTGGAGAGTCTGTTTCGTACACTTTCGATTGAGAAATGTAGCTTGAACTGACATATTCCCAATTACTGAGTTTCCCTAACTCATTTTCAGATAATCTTTCTCTTAGCTTATTACTATCATTGAAAATATTCACTTTTTTATAAAATGGCTTTGTCGTATTTGTTGTTGGACTTTTATCCTTTTCAGAGAGAAATACAAACAGCTGAATAAAACAAGCGAAAGCTAAAATTACTCCTGCAATTATATATAGATTTACTTCAGAATTTGATTTTCGAACATAGATTCTCCCAGGCTTATTATATAAATCCTTTATACTGTCTTCAAATTTTGATGGTTCTGTTTTATTAATAAAAAGGGGTTCTTCTTGTTTTAAAATTTTAGATTTTTGTTCTTCATATTCGTCTTCAGTTATAATCTTGTCGTCTTTAAGAGATGACAGTTTTCTTAGTTCATCTGCGTATGAAAATTTATTACTGATAAAAGTATTTGAGTTGTTATAATTATAAATCTTAGATTCAATTAGTTTCTTTGCCACTAAAAAATCCTGATATTGCCTTAGATTGCCAATTATAACTGAATTTTCGTCAGTAATTGCATCAACAATATTTCCATGAGACGCTATTTCTCCCTGAACACTGAATTGAATATAACCTTTCGTAACTCCAGGCTCTTTTAATTCAATTGCAGTAATATTTTTGATAAAAATCTCTTTATCGCCTTTATTAGCATGAAATAAAAAAGCAGAAAATCCATTTCT
>CBIHRH010000343.1:0-5907 GCA_966212365.1 uncultured Emticicia sp.
ATTATTAGATGTGATGATGATGATTGGTCGATGCTTAGCCTTTATAGTTTGCTTGAGTTCGTAGCAATAAAACTCCATCCGGTCAAGTTCCTGGAGTAAATCATTAGGAAATTCAATATCAGCTTTATCAATTTCGTCAATTAGTAATACACTCTGTTCATCCGTATCGAAAGCCTCCCAGATTTTACCCTTCTTGACATAGTTTTCTACGTGATTCACTCTATGGTCACCTAATTGAGAATCACGCAACCGAGAAACAGCATCATATTCATATAAGCCTTGTTGAGCAGTTGTAGTAGATTTAATATGCCAGGTAAAGAGTTGCTTGCCTAATGCCTTAGCCACTTCAAAAGCCAGGAGTGTTTTGCCCGTACCCGGCTCACCTTTTATCAAAAGAGGTCTTTGAAGAGCGACCGAGGCATTTACTGCAGTTTGCAGTTCTCTGGTTGCTACATAATTTGATGTACCCGTGAAGCTACTATTTTTATCGAAATTGCCTGCCATAATTATTCTAATATTGCTCTTAATTACTCCTCTTCACTCATAAAGCTATATAAAGTTGGGTCGAGTTTTAGTGTTCCCGCATTAAATTCATTCACGAATTTCGTAATCACTTCGCCATCTATCTCTTCCACATTTAAGGCAATATCTAAGCCAATTCCATACTCAAAATCTTCATCAATCTCTATTGTTTCAGCCACCTGAATTGTTTCTTCTTCTTCCAGTTCTTCAATGATTTCTTCGAGCATTAACTCCATATCTTCGTTGGCTTTATAGTTTGGCTTACGTTTATCAACCTCTACATAGTTTGGGTAAGATTTTTTCATTCTGTTCTCAGCCTCTTCAAACACCAGACTGCTATGGTTTAAACGCAATGTTCCCATTACAGCATCATAAATTACTTCTTGTCCATTATGTTTCCCTACAAACTGGAAATGAGCAAACTCACCCGAATCATTCATGCCATCTTCATCTTCCACTATTACATAGTTTTGGCCTTCCTGCTGGCATTCGGCCTTTAATTGAGCTATTTCTTGTGGGTCAAATCCTTCGTTTTTCATATCTAAAATTGGAAATAAATAAATTGTGAATTGTTATATACACCATAGCATAATATCATGAATAGTATCAGATAATATGCCCCCCATCTTTGCCAGCGCGGTTTGGCATCAATCCATGCCGATAGGTTTTTACCTCTTTGTAACCACTGAACTACTTCCATGATAATGAATGAAATGATAATTAAATATAATTCATTTTTGCCAATCATGTATATGATATGGTCTAAAGAATGTGATGGGGCTTTGAAAATATTTTTGGCAATATAAATGGCATCCGCATTGGTATTGGCTCTAAAGAAAATCCAGGCAAATGCTACTAATACAAATGTAACTGCCCCATGAAGCAATTTTTGAGGAATTGTAGCATGACTAAGAGAATTTTTAACACCAGTAATTTTATTCTGGAATTTACCAGTTATCTGACCAATAATCAGGTAAAATCCATGCAAAGCTCCCCATATTACATAATGCCAATTAGCACCATGCCACAGACCACTTACCATGAACACGAAAAAGCGATTAAAGTATTGGCGAGGTTTTGAAACGCGATTTCCGCCTAATGGTATATATAAATAATCTCTAAACCAGGAAGAAAGTGATATATGCCAGCGACGCCAGAATTCTCCTACTGACTTTGACATATAAGGTCTGTCAAAGTTTTTCATTAGTTTAAAGCCCATCACACGGGCAGAACCCAGGGCGATGTCTGAATAACCTGAGAAATCACAATATATCTGAAAAGTAAAGAAAATAGTTGCTATGATAAGCGGTAAGCCTTGATACTCAGTTGGATTATTATAAATCAGGTTGACAAATTTGGATAGTCTATCAGCAATTACTACTTTTTTGAACATTCCCCAAAGCATCAGTCGGAGTCCGCTTACCACCATATTATAATCAAAATTATGTTTCTCATAAAATTGATGAATCACATTTTGTGGACGCTCGATCGGACCTGCCACTAATTGCGGGTAGAACATTACGTATAAGGCATAGATGCCAAAGTGGCGTTCTGCTTTCTGATTACCTCTGTATACCTCAATGGTATAACTCATGGCCTGAAACGTATGGAACGACAAGCCGATGGGCAGAATAATATCCCAATAAGGCAGCAGTTTTTCAGGGTTAATTTTGAACAGAACCGTATTAAAATTCTCAATAAAGAAGTTGTAATATTTGAACACAGCCAATACGCCAATATTGGCCACCAAACTCATCACCAAAGCCCATTTTCTCTTTTTCCCATGCGATTGTTCAATCCAGATTCCGGCAAAATAATCAATGATTATGGTAAAGAAAAGGATAAGGATATAATACGGAATGAAGAAGCTATAAAAAATACAGCTTGCCACCAATAAGTGAAACCAGCGGTATTTGTGCGGAAGAGCAAAATAAAGAAGTGTGACAACAGGAAAAAAAATCAAAAACTCTAGCGAATTAAAAAGCATCTTCAGGTGGTTCAAAGTTCGAATCTCAAAGTTCTCTCTTTAATGTTAGATATTAAAATAAATTGAATGTTTTTGAATCAAAATTTATTAATTGAAGTACTAAACTTATTTGGCATTATTAGTCGCAGTCAAAAAGGTTCCCATCGTATTGGCTACCTTTTCTGGTTCCGTTATTGTGGTTGGTAATGCAATAAATTTCAGTTTTTGATTTAGTCTTCAAGTCGAAATTTAATTATTAAAATACAAAATTTGTTTAAAACTAGTGTTGCTTTTCAAAAAGGTAGCCACCGTAGAGGCTACCTTTTCTGGTTCCGTTTTCATGGTTGGTTATCCACTAAATTTCCGGTTTTGGATTGGCTTTTCATAGTGTTTGGAGAGGTTTTTAATATAATCAGACTGTAGCGAATATTATCAGCAAGGCAGCCTCCCAGTCGGAGCTCCATTATCTTTATGAGTTATTGCATAAAATAATAAGAGGTCTGATGATCAGACCTCTTAAATATGTTAAAACAATTTTCTATCTAAATCAAAGTTTTCGAGATAATCGGAAACCCGTTTTACGAATTGTCCCCCAAGTGACCCATCTACTACCCGATGGTCGTAAGAGTGGGAAATTATCATTTTCTGGCGGATACCGATAGTATCACCATGAGGTGTTTCTATTACTGAAACTTTTTTCTGAATGACCCCAAATGCAAGAATGGATACCTGAGGCTGCATGATAATTGGCGTTCCGGCAATATTACCAAACGAACCAATATTAGATACGGTCAATGTACCATCTGATAAATCATCTGCCTTAAGCTTGTTGGCTCTTGCACGGTTTGCCAGTTCATTTACTTTTTTGGTCAGGCCAATTAAGCTGTATGAATCAGCTTCGTGCACAACTGGCACAATCAGGTTGCCTGATTGCAGGGCTACTGCCATTCCAATATTGATTTTTCCTTTGCGGATGATTTTATCACCATCAACCTGTATATTGATTAAAGGAAAATCTTTAATGGCTTTTACTACTGCCTCGATTAAAAGAGGTGTAAAAGTGATATTTTCTCCAGTCTCTTCCTGAAATTTTTTCTTGATTTTATCTCTCCAAAGAGAAATATTCGTCATATCAGTTTCAACGAATGAGGTAACATGCGCTGAAATTCTTTTCGATTCCACCATTCTTTCAGCAATCATTTTTCTCATTCTGTCCATTTCAATAATCTGGTCAGTTGAATTCGGGATATAGGTTGCTGCCTGTGTTGGTGAAGTTATTGAAGGACTTGAAACAACTTGCGTTCCTTTTTCTTTTTTCAGTTTTACATAAGCAAGAATATCATCTTTAGTAACACGGTTTTCTGCGCCTGAACCTTTGATACTTTCTAATTCTTCACTTGATATATTTTCTTCTTTGGCAATATTCTGTACCAATGGTGAATAGAAACGACCCGTTAGGGAATTAGCCTTTGGTTCAGCATTTTCAACCAGTATTGATGTAAGCTGAGATTGTTTTTCTAGCTCATTGGCTGCGTTTTCTATTTCTTTTTCTTCGACTGGTGTTGTTTCTGCTACAGGTTTATCTTTAGTAACCGGAGTATTTTCAGCATCTGTTTCAATAATACATATAGGCTTGCCAATAGTAGCAATTTCTCCTTTTTGAACCAGTATTTCTTTCAGAACGCCATCGTATGCTGAACCTATCTCTGTGTCGATTTTATCTGTAGCTACTTCCAGAATCATTTCGTCTGATTCTATTTTGTCGCCTACATTTTTCAACCAACTCAATACCGTGCATTCAAATATACTTTCACCCATTTTAGGCATTATCATTTCTACAAGCGCCATAGTCTATTTTTTAGATTTTGTTGATGTCAAATTGAGCGTATGTTTAAAATAATTATTAAACAAATCCCATTCTGACAGCAAAGGTAGCTTTTTTAATTATCCTTTTTGGTCTGTAAAACAATATTTCCCTAAGATTCGTAATCGCCATTCAGCATTTTTCTTAAAAGATTCATGGCTACTACACTGCCATAGTTTATATTGGTTTCTCTTTGATTAGACATCTGAATTTTACGGGCTATTGTTCTTCCTTCCATTGCACAGGCAATCCAGAGAGTGCCTACAGGTTTTTCGGGCGTTCCACCATCAGGGCCAGCTACTCCACTGGTGGCAATGGCATAATCAGTTTTCATTAATGCTCTTGCACCTTCGGCCATTTGGGTAACAGTTTCTTCACTAACTGCCCCATGAGCTTCAATAGTTTCAGGTTTTACTCCCAGAACCTTGATTTTTACAGAATTATCATAACTCACGACTCCCCCCATAAAATAGGCTGAACTACCGGGCACTTTAGTAAATAAATGTGAGATAAATCCTCCCGTGCAGCTTTCTGCTGCTGAAACGGTTTTGTCTTTACTTTTTAAGAGTTTTCCCAAAGCAACTTCCAAATCATCATCATCGTATCCGAAAACGAAGGATTGAATTAAAGGTAATACTTTATCCACTTCATTTTGTACCTCTTGTTTCAGAATTTCTTCATTTTCACCTACTCCAGTAAGTCTTAAACGTACCTGTCCGAAACTCGGTAGATATGCTAATTTAATATGTGAAGGTAAATTATCCTCCCATTCCTCGATTTTCTCTGCCAGAAATGACTCACCAACCCCTATGGTGCGAATCATTTTATGATAAATTATAGGTGTTTCGAAGTATTTCTTTAGTCTCGGAATAACTTCATTGGCCATCAGATATTTCATTTCATGCGGAACACCCGGCATTGAGACGAAGATTTTACCTTTTGTAGAATCATCAGACTTTTCAAACCACATGCCCGGTGCAGTGCCAGTTTTATTCGCCAAATAGGTACAGTGTTTAGGTACCATCGCCTGCTGACGATTTAATTCAGTCATAGGACGTCCTCTTTTTGTAAAAAATTCGGTGATGAACGCTAAAGCATCGTCATTAACAATTAGTTCATCATCAAAATATTTACAGAGAGTTTTCTTGGTTATATCGTCTTTGGTTGGTCCTAATCCTCCTGTTAATAATATAATATCAGCTCTTGATTCTGCTTCCTCTAGTATCTGTAAGATTTTATCCTCCTGGTCTCCTACCGACGACTTTCGTACTGTCTTGATTCCAATCTTGTCCAATTCGGCACTCATCCATTGGGTATTCGTGTCGGTTATTTGTCCGTATAAAATTTCATCACCAATTGTTACTACTTCCGCTAAAATCTGTCTCATATATATGACATTGGGTTTTGTTATTTTTCCAAATGCAAATTAAACCAGAAATTGTTTGAATTGTCTTAATGAAAAATGAGATACCTTTGCAAAAATAAAGGTAGTTGTGCACTACTTATTTTAATTAAGGGAATCTGATTTACCAATTTCTTAATTTGCACAAAAATA
>CBIHRH010000344.1:0-5904 GCA_966212365.1 uncultured Emticicia sp.
ATCTGTTGATCAATAACCACTTTGATTGTTGTTATTGTTTTTTTCATGGTTTTTCAATAAATTATGTACGTGTCTGAACTAGTGGAAATAAGTTAATCGACAGCTAATTCTGATTTCAAGATTACTCCCCTTGTATTTTTTTAGTTCATTCATTTCTTTTTTCAATGCTTCAATTGTTTCTTCATGTAGTTGAAGGACTTGTTGTTGTTTAATAATTATACTATGCTGTTCCTGCAATAGCTTTAATGGCGACAACCCCTATACGTGAGTAATCCATCGTATAGAATTGCTCGCCTTTATCATTCACATTGTTATATACTACTTCCGGAAAAAGTTTAAGCGCCTCATGTGCAACCAACCCTATTTCTGTTTTATCTGATTTCAACAACTGATATGATTTTACTTCCATATTAAATTCTGATGGACTCGGATGTATGCTTGCCAATTGGGCAAAACAAGCCTCTACAGGGCTACACAAAGCCCTATTATTCACAATGGTCGTTTCATGTTTCTGATTATTTCGATACAAATGTATAGCAAGAATTTTATCAGATGGTACATTCTGCCATTTAATTAGCTCTAATTTTACTTAGCGGCAAAAGTGTTTTTTATAATTTGAGCAAGCGGTAAAAACTACGTGCAATGGCCCAGAAAAAGAGATTCTTATTCATCAACCTTATCAATTGAGATAAACACACGCATCATGTCAAATGAGGATTCTGTACCACAATTAAGAAAACGGTCGGGTAAGCTTCACCATCAGGTTTTCATACAATAATGCAGTATAAGTGGCATAGATTTTTTTCGTAGAAGTAAACAATTAAACCATTACAACAAAATGAATACTGTAGAAAATACACCGAGACATGAGGACGAGATTCCTGCAACTCAGCAACAAGGCAACCGCAATAGTAGTCAGCAAGGGCAACAAAGTAGCCAGAATCAAGGCCAGCAAGGTCAGGCGAGTCTCAACCAGAAGCAACAGGGTCAAGGATATAGTGATTCTACTCAACAAGGCAGTAACCAGAATACTGGTAATCAGGCTGACCAAAGTAGCACTTATAGAGGCCAGGGCGGACAAGAGTATGATGTAGATGCCAGTGATGCCGTAAATCGCCAGGCTGATTATTCAGGTAATAGTGAGAGAGATATTGAAGATTCAACACTAAATACTGGTTCTGACAGAGATATGGAATCTCAACATGACTCAGATCAGGATATTAATCCGGGAGATAAAGCACAAAACAAAGATTTTAACAGATAAAACAGTATAGCTATATTTCCATGCATAAGAAGATGGTGAAATCTTAAGTTTTAGGGATTCACCATTTTTTTTACAGAAAAAGGAACAAGGAATTATAATCTGATTACTGCCTTCTATTTTATATCTTCCTTCAACATTCAATTCCCCATCATTTTCCACACCTGTGTAAAATTCTACTCGTCAGCGATTTCTGATTAATCTTTTAGTATATGGTATATTTTTTTTGTTTCTTTTAATAAATCCCAATTGTCATGAGAAAAAACAGTCTTTATCTGCTTGTTGTCAGCGTTTTTTTACTTTTTCTGAGCATGTTATGTCTTGTTAGTTTTGCTTAGAAAACAAAAGTAAGCCTACCTATGGTGATTCAATCAGAACATATTCAAAACAAAATCCTGTCAGGTTAATCATAACATTTACCTGACCAAAAGCAAAATTGAGATGAAAAGAGGGCAAAAAAAATGGAGCGGAGATACTAATACTCTCAGGCAATTAAAATTTTGCAGTATTCTGCTCGTACTCTATTTTGTAGCAATCATTATCTATATTCTTGTCAAAAAAGACTCGAAGAACGAGAATACTAAACGATATAGTAATACGACAGCAAAGAAGACCATTCTTGTCCCTTTATCAATTAATGTAGCAATCTATGTGTAGCGATACACAATTAAATAAATAGTATCATGGAAAAATCACCCAATACAGAAAAAAACATCACAAACGAGGTGCCTGAGGTTAAAAGAACAGGGCAATCGAAAGGGTCGTCACACCAAAACTCTAATAATGGAGGTCGTGATTCAGGCAGTAACAAATCGGGTAACAAGAAATAGCGGAAGATGTATCTGATTGAAATTCTATTGCCTTTAGCCGATAATGAACATCAAGCGTTTAAGTCGGAATATTTTGAAGAAGTGCAACAACACCTGACTGAAAAATTCGGAGGCCTTACTGCCTTTACCCGAACTCCTGCAGAGGGGCTTTGGAAGCAGGATAAGGGTAGTAAGACTCACCGGGATGATATTATTATATTTGAAGTGCTGGCTCCGACATTTAAAAAAGGATGGTGGCATGACTATAAGGAAAAACTCAAGACAACTTTTCAGCAAAAAGAGATTATTATTAAAGTAATGAAAATGGTATTAGTGTAAATCGACGCTAAAAACATCGGGGTAAATCTACTCCTCTGCCATTGTCAATTACCATCGTTTTCTTTGATACCCTCCACCCGGATTTCTTTCCACACTCAAAAAAATCAAGCTATTTGTAACCTTACTCCTTCTTTAAAGTAAGCATATATAGAGCAGATACTATGATTGTATTTTACCCTACAGTTTAAGACACAAAAAAATGCTAATTCTGCACAACTTTGAAGCTCAATACGTGTATATCCCCCGTTATTTTTTTTGAAACGAAAGATTAAAATTTTAATAACCATTAAACCTTTAGTTTTAAAAATTGTCTAAAGTATTTAGGAATTTTTAATCTTAAGTCATCGAAACATTTTGTACCTTTGTCTCACTAACCTATTATTTGGTAGATTCTTATGAAGATAGCTATACAAAGAAATGATTTAAGACACACTGTTGAAGAAGCGCTACATAAAAGTAACATCCACTCTGAAGAATTTATTGACAATCAGGAAGTAAGCAGCCTTTCTGTCATAATCAACGAAACTATTCTTCCGGCGCAACTAAATATGTTTGTCAAGCTTATTCAGGAACAGGATTTGAAATGTAATACGAATACCTTTCCGGATATGAGCGTGACTTATATTTCGGTTTTTAAGTAATTATTTCTAATTAAAGTTAAGAGTAAAAATTAATCACTTTACGAGAATTTACCTCTTTAATAGTTAAAAGTATACTTTTAACTTCCTTATATTTTTACTGCTATTCTCCCTCCATCGGTTTCTCCTATATCAGACACGCGGGCAACCTTTCTCAACAAAAAACATTTTCTTCGACACCTCACCTTCTTCTAAAAGCATGGTTTTAGCCGGAATTTTCAGATTCTTAAAATAGCTTGTGTATTGTTTCCAAAGGTCATCATTCAGATTGAACCTTTTCCCTAGTTTTCGAACATTTTAGAGGTATGTGTTACCAAAGTAATTTCATAAACATAATTGAATATTTTTAATCCAGATATTTTGTAGGGTTCAAAATTTGAACCCCTATACAGATTATCAACAAAAAACAGTACCAGAGTTTGCATATTTTATAAAAACCAATTTACTTTGAAATAAAAAGTACTTTCAACCATTTCATTAGTTTATGAGCTTCTATTCTAAACTCGATCAGATTCATGCAAGTCTTAGAAAAAATGTCTGGTTGCAATACTTTTCTATCTTTTGCAGGTTTGCCCTTGCGGCAGGATTTATACCATCTGGGTTAGTAAAGATTTTCGATGAGCGATTTACGGACCTTTCTGTTAATCATCCGATGGGCCATTATCTTGAGGCACTCTATTATACAGAATATTACTATACATTTATCGGCATTATGCAAGTGACAGCGGCTATTTTGCTACTGATACCTCGCACAGCCACACTCGGCGCACTTCTTTATTTTCCGATTATTCTTAATATCACTATGCTGTCTTTAGCTGTTCGATTTGTCGGGTCTCATATTTCATCTCCTTTAATGGTCTTAGCTAATCTGTTTTTGATTCTATGGGATTATCATAAAATTAAATATATATTGCCATTTAATGAACCACCGGAACATAAAGTTTTAAGAAGTAAAAACGAACGCATCAGGGCTTTCCCGATAAAATTTGCCGTAGGTTCTCTAGCGGCTCTGGTCGGGCTTATTGTTTTTCTTGTCAATATGTATAATATTGAGCCTTACAATACGCTGAATGATTGTGAAAGACAAGCGAAGAATAGCAAAAACCCTAAAGCTGTTGATGATTTCTGTGAATGTATACATAATCAGGGCAAACCTTTGAATAAATGTCTGGATGCTTATGAGAAGGCTTTGGAGGGAGTTGCAAAATAGGGAAGCTCAATCAGAGCATCCCTATCCGAAATAAACCAATATAAACAACAATAAAACACCTCATTATTTTGCAAATTTCTTTGCACCTGTTACACATAGAATTACCCCGACAGTAACTCCCAACATACTACTATTGACATCTTCGTGCGCTAATGTTGCCGCCATAACCAGACCAAATAAAGGTTGCAATAATTGCAATTGCCCTACTACAGTAATACCGCCCTGTGCCAGCCCACGATACCAGAATATAAAACCCACCAACATACTAAATACAGAAACATAGCCAAGGCTCATCCAGGCTTCAGTCCGAACACGAACTATTGAGGTTGGAAAAAACCAGTAAGTAAGCAACAACATAGCCGGTAACGACAATACTAAAGCCCATGAAATGACCTGCCAACCACCTAATGTCTTTGATAGTTTTGCGCCTTCGGCATAGCCTAATCCGCATACGATAATGGCGAGCAGCATGAGAGTATCACTCAACAAAGAGGCTGATAAACCTTGCGATAAGGCATAGCCGACTACCAGCATACTACCAATAATTGAAAACAACCAGAAAACCGGACGAGGGCGCTCTCCGCCACGTATTACCCCGAAAATAGCCGTTGAAAGCGGCAGTAAACCCAGAAAAACGATTGAATGCGCCGAAGGCACATACTGTAAAGCCAGCGCAGACAATAATGGGAAACCCAGCACTACACCCAATGCTACAATGATCAGCGAAAAGGTCTGTTGGCGGGTAGGCCGTTTTTCCTTGCCAATCATTAGAAGACCCAATGCCAGTATACCTGCAATGCTTGCCCGTGCTACTGTCACAAAAACGGGCGATAAATCCTGAACGGCTATTCTGGTTGCAGGCAAAGAAACACTAAATATTAATACACCCACAAGGCCGTTGATTAATCCGCTGGTAGTGTTTTCTGAGATTTTGGTAAGACTTACATCTGCCATAATTTTCTTTGTTTTGTTGCAATGGCAAAGGTAAAAAGAGCTTTTTAATAAACACAGTATCAGTTTTGTATATTTCAATGGACACAGTTATATTTGTTGCATGAATAAAGATTTTATCTACCATCAGATTGCCAGCGGAATTGCCGGGCAGATTAAAAGCGGCATGCTAAAGGCAGGAGACAGATTACCCTCAGTAAGGGTATTGTGTCAGGAACATGGCATTAGCATGAATACGGCCAAAAGAGTTTTTCTGGAACTCGAATATCAATCTCTGGTTGATTCAAAGCCACAGTCAGGTTATTTTGTCAGTCGGCTGACCGATATGAAATCGCCTTTGCCTGAGGTTAGCCGCCCCTCATTAATTGCGAATGATCATGAGCCTGACGAACTGATTAATAAGGTTTATGCCAATATGGGCAGAAAAGACCTTACACTTTTCTCAATAGGCGTACCATCTGGTGATTTACTTCCTTTGGCAAAACTGAAAAAAGAAATTGTACTTGCCACCCGCGAACTTAAAGAGGGTGGTTCTGAATACGAATCTTTGCAAGGTAATATAAAATTGCGCCGGATGATTGCTTTCCGCTCTTTGGCATGGGGTAGCAACTTACATGAAAATGACTTGATAACCACTAGTGGTGGTATGAATGCCCTCTCTTTTTGTCTAATGGCACTGACAAAGCCCGGAGATAC
>CBIHRH010000345.1:0-5895 GCA_966212365.1 uncultured Emticicia sp.
AAACTGGCATTCGATTTACGCAATTGTTCTTTTACCTGACTCAACTGCATAGTCTGTTCCTGCAGAAGAGCTTCGGCTTTTATACGTGCATCACGTTCTTGTTCAATCTGTTTTTTAAGAAGTCCTATTTCTTCCATATATCGTTATACAATCACGAAAAATGCGACTCAACAATCCATAAATATGCTTTATATCCTTCATTCAATCATGAAGAACCGCGTTTAGGCTGACGAACATAAACCTTACAAATTTTTAATTGATTGATAGCAGTTTAGAAATATATTGAGAATACTAAAATTATCGTGCCATAGATTTTCATCAGAACATTGTCAGGCTAAGGAGTCAATTCTGATGCAGCAAAATTTGAATAAAATCTAAATAGTATTATTTACCTTGTTAAATCTTGATGGTGTATACTCTTACCCGAAAGATTGCAATAAGTATGCCTATTTTTTCTAAAATGAAAATATTTTATTATTTGGGCCATTTCCATATCCTTTTAATAAACTTTTAATTATCTCTTAAAGACGTCTTTCCAAAAAATTGGTTCAACGATAACTTTAATGCCTGCCAAATGGTTTTAAATTCAGATAGAAATCAGAGACATAAAGACTCTTAATAGCCCATATTTTTATCTCTCTTTATCCTGAGTTTATCTATACAAATTGCCGTTTCATGACTAAATCGAGAAAGTAAACAAGCTTTTATCTGTATAAGTCTCGTTGTATAAACTGTAAATACAATAGATAACGTTCTTGTATTTACTATACTAAAACCAAATATATTCACATTTCTATGAAAAAAAAGCTACATCAACTTAGTTTTTTGCTTTGCCTTTTGCTTTCTTTACACGTATCCGCACAGAATACTATCAGAGGGAAAGCTACATCTTCAGATGATGGCACGGCAATTCCGGGTGTCAATGTTACAGCCAAGGGGAAAAATACAGGAACTGTTACGGATGCTAATGGCGAGTATAGCATCTCAGCAGCCAGAGGAACTGAATTGATTTTCAGTTTTGTGGGTATGGAAACCCAAACCGTATTGGTGCAAGACCAGTCTACTATCAATGTCGTAATGGTTTCTTCTGCTTCAGCTTTAGGCGAAGTTGTAGTTACAGCCTTAGGACAAACACAGGAGAAACGGGCGATTGGTTATTCGATTCAGTCTATCAAATCAGAGGAAATCAGGAATTCCGGGAATCAGAATCTGGTAGGTGCTTTACAAGGTAAAATTGCCGGGGCCGTGGTAACTGGTTCAGGTGGTGCGCCGGGTTCGGGTATCAATATTATTTTAAGAGGGGTTACCTCCCTGAGTGGTAATGCTGACAACCAACCGCTTTTTGTAATTGATGGAATTATTATCTCAAATTCAACTAGTGTGGGTAATCCATTGCCAAGTGCGGGCAGTAACTCACCGGGGGCAAGTGAGCAGTTTGCCAATACCAACCGTGCAGCCGATATTAATCCTGATGATATTGAGAGCATTTCGGTATTAAAAGGACCATCAGCAACCGCATTATATGGGTTACGGGCATCGAACGGAGCTATCATCATCACTACCAAAAGAGGAAAATCAGGTAAGCTGGGAATATCAGTTTCGTCTTCTGTAAGTGCTGATGTATTGGGTAAATCGCCATCTATACAGACTACTTTTCTGCAAGGTAGATTAGGTGAGTTTATTCCTTTAGGACCAGGTAGAACCCCATATCAATCTTTCGGTCCGGTTTTAGACCCACAGAATACTACTGACAAAATCTACGATAATTTTCGTGGTTTTTATAGAACGGGCTTGACCAATAACAATAATATAACCTTGACCAAAGGTGGAGATAAAGGAAATATTTATGTATCGTTAGGCCATAGCTATCAGGCAGGTATTGTACCTAATACTGATTTCGGTCGTACATCTGCTAAAGTAGCCGGATTGTATAATATCACTAAAAACTTCTCGGTTTCGGCTTCATTTAACTATATTAATTCGGGAGGTAAACGTCCACCAGCTGGAGATAAATCTATCTTTAGCGCCTTGGGTTACTGGCCGAATACCTACGATGTAAACGATTATCTGAATCCGGATGGTACGCAGAAAAACATCCTTCCGGGCTTTACTGATAACCCTCGTTATCTGGTTGAAAAAAGCCCTCGTATTGATAGGGTAAATCGTTATATAGCTGATGTTACCTTAAATTATAATATCACCGATTGGCTATCAGCTAAATATCAGGTGACCTACGATACTTATCACGAAACCCGTAGCCGTCAGGTAGACAGTACTTTTGATGTGGGTATTCAGGTAAAGGGGTTCTTAGTAAACGAATTTCTGAATTATCGTGAGCTTAACTCAAACCTATATGTAACAGCTAAGAAAGATTTCAATGATAGTTGGAGTGGCTCATTAATGGTGGGTAATTCATTAGTAAACAGCGAACGCCCTGATAGTTATTATATTCGTGGCGAGGGTTTCAAGGCTCCATTTACTAACGATATCAACTCTTATAGAAACCAACAAACACGGTTCTATTCTCCGGCACATTACCGAATAGCCAGTTTCTTTGCTGATGCTAAATTGAGCTATAAAGACATTCTCTACCTGAATGCTACCGGGCGAAATGATATTGTATCTACCCTACCTCAGGCTAATAACTCGTTCTTCTATCCATCGTTTAGTGCGGGGTATATCTTCACGGAGCATTTTGGAAGCAATAATACTTTGTCTTATGGTAAGTTGCGTGCTTCGTGGGCACAGGTGGGTAAAGGTACTGATCCTTATGTTTCAGGTAATTATTTTGATATTACTGATAACTTCCCGTTTTCTAATAATGTACCTGGCTATTTCCGTAGGTCAACTACGGCTGACCCGAATCTGAAACCGGAGCGTACGACTTCGATTGAGGTTGGGACAGAATTACGTTTCTTCAAAAACCGCTTCATGCTCGATGCTACCTATTTTACTATGGATAGCAAGGATCAGATTGTAAGAGCTCCCGTGTCTAATGTATCAGGTTATTCTTTCTACTATACCAATATTGGTTTGATTCGTAATCAGGGGGTAGAACTATTGGCTACTGCAAAAATTATCCAGAGCAAAGATTTCACCTGGGATGCTTCCCTGAACTGGTCGAAGATGTCGGGTAAGGTAATTGAAATGCCTGCTGAATTAAAAGAGATTGCTTATTATGATAACGTAGTGGGAAGTTTAAGGATTCGTGAAGGTAGCAAAATTGGTGATTTATGGGGTTATGATTATAGAAGAGCTCCGGATGGACAAATGATTATTGATGCCAATACAGGCTTCCCTATTACAAGCACAACCTTAACGCAATATGGCAATGCTTTACCTGACTGGTTAGGTGGATTAACTAATACTTTTAACTATAAAGGTTTGAGTTTATCGGCTTTACTAGAATGGCGTCATGGTGGTGATGCTATCGACTTAGGAGAAAGAAACGCTCTCCGAAGTGGTTCGATTAAACTCACTGAAAGGCGTTACGAGCAGGTAGTATTTAATGGTGTTGTGGAACAAAAAGGAGCAGATGGTTCGGTTACTTATGTACCCAATACCAAGACTGTATATTTAGATGATGTACTATACAATCCATCTACTTCTACGCGTTTCAATAGCTGGTCGAAATTGAATATTCAGGATGCCTCATGGATTCGTCTTCGTACAGTTAGCCTGAATTATTCACTTCCACAAAGCCTGATAGGTAAATCTGTATTCAGGAATGGTGTGAGATTCAGCTTTACAGGCACGAATTTATTTCTGAATACACCTTTCCGTGGATATGACCCGGAAGCTTTGTCTTTTGGTTCAGGAACCAACATCATTGGTTTTGTGGGTAGAAACAACCCTGCAACCAAAAGTTTCATGTTTGGTGTATCAGCTAATTTCTAATCCACTTGTCTAAACATTTTATTGCAATGAAAAAAGTACATTATATACTCTTAGTGACCGGGTTCGTGACCATCCTATCGGGATGTCAGGGTTTTCTCGACGTGAATGTTGACCCCACGCTAAAATCTGACGCCACAGTACAGGAGCTTTTACCAACGGCCCAATTCTATACCAGTGAAGCCAGTTATCAGCAAGCTTATTATGCCGGACAATATGCCCAGCAATTAGGTAGCAACTTAGGTACGAATGGTACTGACGCCTATTATGAGTCAGAAAATGCCTTGGGCTGGTCAAATTTATACCTGTATGTGATTCCTCAGTTGAATCTGATTATTCAGAAAGGAACAGCAGATAATAGCCCTGCCTATGTAGGTATAGCCAAAACCTTATTGGCTTATAATCTGGGAATAGCTACTGCTAACTGGGAAAACGTGCCTTACTCGCAAGCTGATCAGAAAAACTTCTCTCCTGCTTATGATAGTCAACAAACGGTTTATACAACTATCCAGAAATTATTAGATGAAGGAATTGCCGAATTAGCGAAAAATTCTGGTACTAAACCGAGTACTGATGACTTGATTTATGGGGGTGATTTAGGGAAATGGTCTCGTCTGGCCTATTCGCTTAAAGCGCGTTATGCCATGCATCAATCAGCTTTGAATCCTCAGACAGCTTCTCAAACTGCCTTAGCTGCTTTGCAAAATGCCATGACAAGCAATGCTGATGATTTTCAGCTACAATACAATTCTAAAAACCTGAGTCCCTGGTACAGCCGTGTGGCCCTGGCTAATAGTACCGGTAACTTGTCAATCACTTATGGCAGTACTTTCGTTGATTTAATGAACGGCAAAATACAAGGTATTGTTGACCCTCGCCTGCCCATTGTTGTAAGTCTGAAAAACGGCCAAACGGCGTATTCAGGGGTAGTTCCAGGTTCAGGTGCAGGTTCAACAGTAGACTTCACAACAAGAGCCTGGCATTCGAATATCAACTCGCCAATTGTGATGATGACTTATGCCGAAGTAAAAGCTATTGAAGCAGAGGCAAGATTTCTGGCTAATGGTGGCACCATTACTTCAACAGGTACAACTAACGAAGGTTATGCTGCCTTTATAGATATTGTAAGAGCCAATATGACCAAATTAGGCGTAAGTCCACAGGATTTTGACCTTTATGTAAGCAATCCTGCAGTAGGTGGTGGTCAGAATAATCTTACTTTGTTGAAAATCATGAGGGAGAAATATAAAGCCATGTTTCTGATAGGTGACATCTGGACGGACGTAAGAAAATACAACTATTTGGATTTCCCGATGCCACTAAATGTCAATCCTGATTTGAACGGGCAGCGTATTCAACGCATGAAATATCCATCATCAGAACTAACAAGAAATGCCCAGAATGCAGAAACCAATCTGAAACAACCAGGCGTAAAAATGTGGGTATTTACTAAATAACAGTTGTTAATTAAGCAAAGCGGGTTTTAAAATTCCAATGATTTTAAATTTCAAAAAATATGAAAAATATAAAAATAGCATTATTCACTTTATTGGCTTTTTCGACCGTCTTCATGACAGGCTGCTACGAAGAACCAGATTTATTAAGTGAAATAAGTACAAGCAAAGGCAAAGTAGCACAGATTTCTGTGGTTTGGATAGGTACTACCCGTACCACTACAGCCAATACATCTGTTGTAACAGGTCTGACTACCGCACCAGGCACCAATACCAATTTCAATATCGAATTTACATCTGAAGTACCTGTGAAAGAATTCAGAGTGTATTGGGCTCCTACGGCTTCGGGTACACAAACTCTGGTTGCCACGATTCCCGCAGGTACTCAAAAGTATGATGCAACATTGAGGAACTATGTATTGACTGTACCAATTACAGCGCAAACAACGGCAAAGACCTCACGCGTTTTCTTTGCTGAAATTGTTGCAGAAAACGGTCTGGTTTCAGCTCAAAAGTCAGCTACGCTTACTACTAATTAATGATTCTT
>CBIHRH010000346.1:0-5883 GCA_966212365.1 uncultured Emticicia sp.
ACGACCATAGGATTTAATATAATTATTCGAAGGTTGTTTAGCTTTTTATTGAGGAAAATTTGAGGTTTTTAACGCAGCTATTAAATGATTTTAATTTTGTATATATCTTAAAACCAGGTAGTTATAAATAAAACTAATTATTCAGAGTAGTGGTTTATTAAAATGTGATTAAAGTTGTATTTAAAGCACATTGCTCAGAGAAATAGAGTAGAAGGGAGGATACAGAAAATAAGGAAAGAAATATACGGTTCTGTCTTAATTATTTGCGGTAAAATTCTTTTGCAGTTATTGCACAGTTCATGAAAAATTATTCTGAATTTTTATCTTCTTGGGTCTCGCTTATCGTCTTGGGCAATCGTCTCAAATTTATGGTCCTCTAATCTATGCATTAAAAACTGCCTTGATAAACTACCATTCATAAAAGTCTGATGAGACCAAATTCTTTGTTACCTTTATTATTCTGCTGAATGCAAGGCCACTCGTGGTGCAAGATAATCAGAAAAGTATGTGTATCACTGAATTGTCGAATACGGTGGTAATGTTGTATCAATTTAAAACTGGTGCAAACGATAGTAGGGTTCTGGTAATATTGTTAGTTATTATAATAAATATTTTCTGGTGACCGCGCGCCATATTGTAGAGCAAATGAATAGTACTGCCAAGGTAGTATTCAGAATATAGGATAGTTCTGCAGCAGAAGAATATCTTATTTTTCTGATGAGTAGTATTGCTGGAATTCCCCGGATTCATCATCAGCAAGCAGATATTTCTATGCTTGAAATTACTCCGTTTAATGAATTTCAGAAAGTGCATCTTCTGAGTTTCTCTATCAAGTCAGACTGGTTAACCAATCCAAAAATTAGCTTCCCGATTGGCACAAAGGCTCTTTTCTTCGGTTTCAGGATTTATATGCCAAATCGTTATTTCTTACCTATTGCTCGTTCGGGTAATACAGCGAGTGATTTAATCACTCATATAGATAAAGTAAACTATATCAACTTAGATAGGCCGGGTATTCAGGGATATTTATTACGTCGCGTAAAGGAGGTTTCTCTAAATCCACTTATTTGATGGGCATTATAACAGCAATGCTTTCAGACGATACCTGTGATAAACTAGCCGCTGTTGTACCGATAAAGTTATTTAAGAGAATTGTTGCTGACGATTAGATAGTTTTGATATGAATGCATGGTAACAGGGTGATTAATAACGAATTAGTGAATGGTGAATTAGTGAACAGTTATTTTAAAATTAGCTAATTCACCATTCATTATTTATGATTTAATAGCACTCTAAAATTATTTCTTATAAACTCCAACAAGAAAATCCTTTACCGAGCCGGGTTTTCTGCCTAAAAGTTTGTCTAGATCGGTTTCAGTTGATGAAAATTCGCCCTGTTTAAAACCCTCTGCAAAACCTGCAGAAACACCTATCAATTCTGTCGGAAGGCCCGCATTAGTTAATACTTCAACAAATGCTGCTGGATCCGGACTTACATATACTATTTCCTTACCTACTGCTTCGCCAATAAATTGAGCTATATCATGGAAGGTAACTGCTTCTGTATTTGATAGTGCATAATCTTTGTTTTCATGCCCTTCGCTTGTCAGGATATTAGCAGCTGCTTCTGCCATATCATTCCGAAGGGTGAAAGCTACTGGAGAATCACCAGCAGGGAAGAATATACCTGTTTCGGTTACATTTTGCCCGATAAACATTGGGATATAATCGGCATAAATATTATTGCGGAGAATCGTATACGTTAAGCCACTTTCCTTAAGTGCTTTTTCAGTGGATAAATGCGATTTAGCTACAATATAAATAGGAGAGGTTTCTGTTTCGTTTTTACGAATGAAACTGGTATAAATGACATGCCCAACGCCCGCTTCTGTGGCGGCTTTCACTACATTATCTTGCTGTGGCCCGCGATTTACTACATCATTGCCTGATACAAAAAGTAATTTGTCAACACCTTTGAATGCTTCTAGTAAAGAATCATACTTGTTATAATCACCAATGAGAATAGTGATGCCTTTTGCTTTTAAATCACCTGCTTTGGCTTCATCTCTTACCAATGCGGCTATATCTTTGGCTGGAGTTCCTTTTTTTAATAAAAAATCTATGGTTGCTGTACCTAAATGTCCTTTTGCGCCTGTTATTAAAATCATGTTCAGAAAATTTATTTAGAAAATATGTTTATTGATGCAAAAGTAAATATATTTGCTATATAAAATATAGTGATATACTTTTGTATAGTGCTATGCAAAAGTATAGTGAACATCTAAATTATGACAGTATCAAAAAAAATAATGGATTTTGCCGACGCAAAATCATGCCCTGAACAATTCGTTTTAGCGCTGAATGATACACTCAATGTATTAACGGGCAAATGGAAATTGCCCATCTTAGGCTCTTTGATGTTTGGTATCACGAGGTTCACAGAGATTCAGCGGAATATTCCTAAAATCACCCCTCGTATGTTATCAAAAGAGTTGAAAGAGCTCGAACTCAATGGCATGGTAAAGAGGATGGTATATGATGCCACACCTGTATTGGTAGAATATGAGCTAACTGAGTCGGCTCAAAAGCTCTCGGATGTAATAGACAGTATGCTAAACTGGGGATTGAATCACAGGAAAACGATTATGGGTTTGGATAAGGATTAATTACAGCCGCCGATAGTACTGATAAATACTTCATTAGGCCCGGCTGAAAAGCCTGGTAAAAGTACAATGAACTTACCCGCCATATAAGTAGTCATATTACTTGTGTTTGCTTTGCTGTCAATGCTGTCGGTGGCATTATAAACACCTGCATCCAGGTTAATATTTTGATGACTAAGCACTAAAGGACAGGCAATGATATTGACACCGTAATCTTCGGTTTCACCAAATCCGTAAAACCCACAAGGCGTAATAGACGATACATTACTTTCTACATTCACCACCCGCATGCGTGTAATTCCTAAAAGGGCATCTGGAGGGATAGTAATTGTGCCGCTTTCGGTATGGGCTCCTTGCTGGGAGACTGGTGAAGCATATACTTCTTCACCTTGGTCATCAAAATCTTTGTCGTGATTAAAGTCTATAAAAATCTTTAGTGCATTATTATAGAATCCACCGCAGGTACCTATCTGAACAGAGAAAGGATAAGTCTGATTTCTATAGACTACTGCTGAAGGAGAAAATGTATAATCAGAATAAGAGTTTTTCACCGAGCCTGGCCCACCTGTCGTATTACAAGTAGAAGAGTTGGTCAGGTTTGCAAAACTCACGCTTAGTATTTCTTCATCACCAGTATATGTAGCGTATGATTCGCAATAGCATTCGTTGGTAGGTGTAATAATAGCTTGTACCGGAATTCTGATAGAGGCAGCACAGGAAGCTACCTTGCAATCTACATAGTAAGTAGTTGTGGTTTCAACCGATGGCGTTATAAAGGTTGCACCTGTAGCTAGGGTGTCGCCTCCTGTACTTGTACTATACCAACTATAGGTTCCAAGACAGCCATTGGCATATAGAGTAAGAGGCCCTGCTCCGCATTTAAGATTAGATGTTCCGGTTGGAGGGTCAGTTTGCCCTGCCAGATAAGGAGAATTAATCCAATTGGGTTTAATTGCTTCCACACTAATCCGGGCACGTAGAATTTGTTTGGGTGTAAATTTATGCCAGCAATATTGACTATAGGATAAGAAGTTTTCAAAAATATCACCATACTCAAGACTATCACAAGGGTTAATAGACATTGCCGGTGTATTAAAGCAGGTCTCCCAGCTTTTATGCGGAGGCGTATCACTGATCATATCCCCATCAGCATCAGGATTATCGTTTACCGGGCATTGCGTTCCATTAACATCACCTTCAAAGGTATGTTTCAGATTCAGGACGTGCCCTAATTCGTGTGCCATTATTCCGAATCCGAATGATCTTACATCAATAAAAGTATAGCCTTCCAGATATCCGGCAAATCCACCAGCACCATTCATTTTATGAACTAATTCTATCGTAATATAATTTTCACGATCGTTCCAGTTGTGCAACGACCTTAACTGGAACATCATAATTAAATCGTTGTAATCAAGACCATTCTCAACATAATCAGGAACGCTTGATGCATTTACTCTTACGATACTATTTAATTCTCCGCAATTAGCCAGTGCAAATTCTATTTTCATGTCATTGTAGGAACTAAAGCCATTTCTCGCCCGGAAAGCATCATTCAAGGTATTGAATTGCTGTAAAATTATTTCATTAGAGATATTTGAGCCTTCACCAGGTGGCTCACCTTTATGATAAAGTATAAATACAACCGGAATCGTAAAAACTGTATTAGGATCAGCTATATTAGTAGATTTCTCAATGCGTTTGATTTGTTCCTGAATCTGCTTTTGCAGCACAGGATTATTTTTATAAATTTCGTCAATACCGCACTGCATTTGAGAAACAACAGTTGAAGAAAGCAAACAAGAAAGAATTGTAATGCTGGCAAAAATTAAGGCTCTCATAAAAGAAGTGGCTTTTAGAAATAATAGGTCTTAAATAGCTTCGATGTGTGCAGACAATAAATTTCAGATTCTTCAAATAATTTTACTAATAAACCGCAAGAAATTTATTTAATGGGGTAGTAGATATAAACTTTAATAGTGTGGTAATAAGCTTGTCTTTAAATAAAAATCAAGAGTAATTCGTTGAGGAATTAGATATAACACTTTACTACCTTGGTTCAAAATGACTAACGAAAGTAATAAGTTAGCATACAATTTAGAGGCTTTATACTGTTTAAAAATTAGAATCAGCATAAAAAACAAATAGATTAGAAATCTTTCTTCTTCACTTCATCGTGATGTTTCATATAAAGAGGTAGTGCTGCTGAACCATACCAGGGAAATATTTCTGCGTCTAATACCTTGGCTTTTATGGCAGGGTCGGTTTCTAAAAGTGCTTTGGTTTCTTCGGGAGTTTTGGTATTAAGAATGAAAATGCCCCGATAAGTTTTACCTAATGGGCCTGCCACTATCAATTTCCCCATTGATTCCATTCTACCCATATTCATCATATGTCCTCTGAACAGACTATCTAAGACGGCTTTATCAGTAGTAGTATTACTTCCGGTCTTTAGTATCACCAGTGAATACATCTTCATGCCATATTCATCAGCACCTAATGAATCGGCTAAAGCCTGTTTATATTTTGGATTGGAGTTCTGAGCTTGTGCTGCAGTAGCAAGCACAACCAGAATGAAGAGTAGGAAAGATTTAAACATAAGCAATAGGTTTTACGAAGTAAATATTGAAAAAATAGTAGGTATAAACTAATTAATTATTGAGTGAATTAGTGATTAATTCATACTTATACTATTGCTGAAATGTTACGGTCGAAAATGAAAGTCCCCCTTTAGGGAGGTCCGACTTATCGGTTAGGGGCATAATTATACTTATAAATAAAACCATTATCTTCTGAAACCTCGGTTGGATAACCATCTGCATCATATTTGAAAGTACGCTGGAAATTATATCTGCCGGTAGCTTTTATTACATTATTCGGGCTTTTGTTGAAAGCACTTACCCAGGCAGGTCTTTGATTGATTAAATAATAAGGGTTGATTTTATCATCATATTCATAATAAGCAATCTGTCCATCAGAACCTGTTTCTTTAATCAGATTACCCCTGGAATCATACTCAAAGGTAGTAATGAGCGAATTTTGGCCATTAATTACCGTCTGTTTTTCAATGAATCCTCTTGAATTATAAGTATATTCAGTGGTTGTGCCAGAAAAACTGTCCATACTCCTGGAAACTTTAATTAATTTCCCCTGGGCGTTGTATACAAATGCTTCTTCACCTTTTAATCCTAATGCAGGATTGCATATGGCCGAAGTGCTT